>DNFL01000237.1 GCA_003486945.1 Hyphomonas sp.
GCCGTGTGCGCGCCTGCGCAGATCAACACGGTGACGTTTGACCGCCCGCGCCGTTCACTGCGCCTCGGCAACCAGGAGACCGAGCTGACGCATGCCGAGTTCCAGCTGCTGAGCGCGCTGGTCGATGCCGGAGGCCGGGTCGTACAGCGGGAGGAACTTTACCTGCGCGCGTTCGGAAGGCCGTACAAAGACGGCGAAAAAGTGCTGGAAACCTATATCAGCCGCCTGCGCCAGAAACTCGGGCAGCTCGAACACTCGACCGGCGATGCGATCCAGACTGCACGCGGCGCAGGCTACCGCATCATCGTTTAGGCCTCTGACGCCTGAACCTCGGCGGGCGCGGCTGCGCCGTCGAGCGCTCGCCGTACCCTACGCGCCAGCTCGCCGCGTTTGTAGGGCTTCTGCAGCATGTCGATTTCCGTTGGCAATCGGCCATCGGCATTGATCAATTCGCGTGGATAACCAGATACATAAAGGATCCGGATTTCTGGAAGCCGGCGGCGCGCTTCGGCAACAAGGTCGCGCACATCTGCCGAACCCGGCATCATGATGTCCGTGAGCAGAAGGTCGGCTGACCCGCCTTTCCGCAGGTAACCGATGGCCTCGTCCGCAGTGCTGAGCGAAGTGACGCGGTAGCCGAGGCCGGAGAGGATGGTTTCGGCATTCTCGCGCACGGCGGCATTGTCCTCGACCAGAAGTATGTGCTCGCGTCCGCCGGCCTCGCCGGCGATGAAATCGTCCGTCTCCGGATTGGACAGGGGCAGCATTGAAACCGGAAACAGCAGGCCGACAACGGTTCCCTGATCCGGCTCCGACTCGATCAGCAACTGTCCGCCGGATTGTTCCATGAACCCGAACGCCATGCTGAGTCCAAGGCCGACGCCCTGCCCCACGGGCTTGGTCGTGAAGAAGGGCTCCAGGCAGCGCCGCAGCGTTTCGGCGTCCATCCCCGTGCCCGTATCGGATACTGTCAGCATGACCCGCTCCGCATCGGACGGCGCTGCCTTGCTGAAGCCCGGCACGCCGCCCCCTGCCGGCACGGCGCAGGTGGCAAGCGTCAGCACGCCGCCGTCCGGCATTGCGTAGCGGGCATTCAGGGCGAGATTGAGCACTGCAAGTTCCAGCTGCCCGGGATCGGCTTCGATACGCGCGCCCGGCGCGCCGACATCAATCTCGATACGGACATTCGAGCGGAACGTGCGGCGCATCAGTTCTGCGCTGCGTTGAAGATGGGCGTCGAGGTCAATGACCTGCGGCTTGAGCGGCAGGCGGCGCGCAAAGGCCAGCAGGCGGCCCGTGAGGTCCCTGCCCCGCTCGGCCGCGGATGAAATCAGTTCCAGTAAACGGCGCTCGCGTGGCGCCTCAGTCCGGTCCAGCAGGGTTTCGGTATTGCCGAAGATGATGGTGAGCAGGTTGTTGAAATCGTGCGCAACGCCGCCGGTCATCTTGCCGAGGGCGTCCAGCTTTTCAGCCTGTATGAGGCGCGCTTCGGCAATCTTCTGCTGCGTGATGTCTACCATGCTGCCAACAATGCGCAGGGCGCTGCCGGTCTCATCCCGGGAGATGAATCCCCGGTCCAGCACAAAGCGCACATCACCATCATCGCGCATGAACCGGTATTCGTCCGACCAGGTATCCGCATCGCCCCGAATGGCGCCCCAGAACCCTGTCTCGACCCTTGCCCGGTCATCCGTATGCAGACGGCCGGTCCAGGACGTGAGAAGATCAACCAGCAGGGCTTCCGGATCTCCGGCAAGTCGGCGGAAATTCTCGTTCCAGGTCACAAGGCCGGAGAGGATATCAAAATCCCAGACGACATCATTGGTGGAGCGCGAGAGCATCTGATAGCGCTCTTCGTTGAGCCGCGCGCGCGCATCGGCGGCGCGTTTCTCCGACATGTCGCGCACCACCGCCACCCAATGCGTCATCCGGCCCAGCCCGTCACGCACAGGCACGATATCAATCTCGGTTGGCAGAACCCGGTTGTCCGGCGTGAACACCCGTATTTCCTCGCGCCGCGATTCTCCGGCGTTCAGGACAGCCTGCAGCACCTCAACGGGAATACCGCGCGCGATGCGCCCAGCCAGTTCCCCGATCGAAAGCCGGACGATTTCGTGTTCTGTCAGCCCCGAAACACGCGTCGCCCCGCCATTGATGTACACAACCGGCGCATTGACCGCTTCGTCTCCGGGGCGCGCTTCAAAGATCACAACAGCATCGTTCAGCCTGCTGATCGACAGGTCGAGCAGGCGCAATCTGTCTCCCTGCTCGATCTGGCGGGTTACGTCCTGAACGATACCGGTCAGCATCCGCCCTTGCCGCGTTTCGCTGATCTCGCCGATGCTGCGCACATGCAGGATGGAGCCATCCGGCCGGCAGATGCGGTGGAAGAAGTCGAACTCTGTCTGACCGGTTTGCGCGAAGGTGCGGTAGGCTTCAGTGATCCGTCCGCGGTCGTCGGGATGGAGCAGGTTCTTGAAGTTTTCCCAGCTCGGCGTGTAGGTAGCCTCGTCGAGGCCGTACATCTGGTAGAATTCCGGCGACCAGGTGAGCTTGTCCGACCAGTATTCGTATTTCCACGCACCGATGCCGATCAGGCGCTGCGCGGTGCGCAAGGTGGCGACCTGCTCCGACAGTTTTTCCGCCAGCGACTCGGCCGCTTGCCGGAAACTCTCCTCGCGGCGCAGCAGGCTTTCGCGCTCGCGCTCGAGTTCGACATTGCGCGTCACATCCCGCGCCGCGACAATTTCCGCAGTCCGGCCCCGCCAGTCGATGCGCGAGAGCGTGATGTCGACGTGCAGGATTTCGCCGGAGCGGCGCATGTGGCGGAAGATGCCGGCCCGGCAGGTTCCTGCAGCAGGCAGCGCATGGCGGCAGGCTTCGAAGGCGGGAAGGTCTTCCGGCGGCCAGAGCGCTGTCGCCTTCAGGGCAAGGAATTCGGCGCGCGTATAGCCATAGGCCGCGAGCGCCGCGGCGTTCACATCGAGGAAGTCCAGCGTTTCCGGATCGCAGACCCACATCGGGTCAGGATGGCGGTCAAAGAAGACGTCGCGTTCCCACATCCCTGTCCGGCCCGTTGCTGCCATCGAATCTCCGGGCGAGTCTAGCACGCCTGGCGCGTCGGCGCACACAGGCGGCTGCGCTGCGTCAGCCGCGGCGGGCTGCCGAATCAAAGGTTTCCGGACCGATCGCGGCGCGGGCGGCGGCGAGTTCGAGCAGCACATCGCCCTCTGCAATCTCCAGCAGCGTGGCGACCTCATTCACGCCGAGGCCGGCGCCGAGGTGCAGCGCAGCAATCTCTAGCCGCTCGATCGGCAGGTTCAGCAAGGGCATCAGCTCCGGCTCGAGATCGGTGC
>DNFL01000222.1 GCA_003486945.1 Hyphomonas sp.
GCTGCGTCCAAAGGGGTCGGGTCAATACCGCGTCCGGTTCCGGCAGCGCAGCAAGGGCGCATATCCTGGTCAAACCCGTCGCCGCAGGCCTGCGCACCAACCTGATGATCGCGACCGACCGGCGGACTTATCACCTCGAACTGGAATCGACCGCCTCGACTTACATGGCCGCGCTTTCCTGGCGCTATCCGCAGGATGAACTGGCGGGCCTCGCAGCCCGCAACTCCAGCGCCGCAGCGCAGGACGCTATTTCAGTCGAGCGCGGCGTCAGCCTCGAGACCCTGAACTTCGACTACCGCCTCACCGGCGACACGCCGGCATGGAAACCGGTCCGCGTGTTCGATGACGGGCGCCAGGTGTTCATCCAGATGCCGGCGTCGATCTCCGCCTCCGAGATGCCGCCGCTCTTTGTGCTGTCATCCGCAGGAGAGGCTGAACTCGTCAACTACCGCGTGAGGGGAAGCTACTACATCGTCGACCGGCTGTTTGGCGCTGCCGAGCTGCGCCATGGGACAAAGCCCCAGACGGTCGTGCGGATTTCGACAGCCAGTGCAACCCGCAAGTCCCGCTGGTTCGGAGGCTGATCTGATGACCGAACCTCCCCCGTTCAAGGAAGCTGCGCGGCGGCTGCAGATCCGCTCGGCGCCGAAGCCCGCCACACGAATCAACCGCAAACTTCTGATGGCCGGTGCAGGCCTCGGCGCGCTGGGGTTGTTCGCGGCAACCTCGATTGCACTTGCGCCGCCGCGCCCTGCAGAGCCCGCCCAGCAGGAAGAGCTGGTCACGGCCGGCAAGCGCAAGCCGGATGGGTTCTCGGCGCTACCGGCAGACTATACGGCGCGCACCGATGTGCCAGTGCTCGGAGCGCCGCTGTCCGGTGATCTCGGCTCGACCATTCTCGCTGCCGAGCAGGCTTACGGTATCGAGACAGAGTTCCAGACTGAATACAGGACGGATTTTCGCACGCGTCCGGAAGACGAGGCGGTCCGCACCGCGCGGCTTGAAGCCGCCGCTCAGGCCGAAGAAGCAGCCCGCGCCCCGATCCTGTTCCGTCTCAGCGGCGCGGCGACGCCAATAACTTCCGCGCAGCGCACGCCGGATTCCGGGTTCGATTTGGCATCGGAGCTCCTTGCTCTAAACCGGCAATCCCCGAACGCCGCAACAAGCGCCGATTCAGACCCGAACCTCCAGTCCCGCAAAGCAGCGTTTGCCGGTGAACCGGCGTCCAGCCCGGTCTACAATCCGGACCGGGTGCAGGACCCGCTTTCGCCTTACCAGCTGATGGCAGGCTCTCTGATCCCGGCGAGCCTGATCACCGGCATCATCTCGGACCTTCCGGGTACGGTGATCGCGCAGGTAACCCAGGACGTCTATGACACGGTGCGCGGCGAGCACCTGCTGATCCCTCAGGGAAGCCGCCTGCTCGGCCGTTATCAATCAGAAGTCTCGTTCGGCCAGGATCGCGCGCTGGTCGTCTGGGACCGGATCCTGATGCCCGATGGCAGCTCGATCATGATCTCCGAAACGGGCAGCGACGCCTCCGGCTATGCCGGCCTGAAAGACCGGACCGATCATCATTGGGATAAGGTGTTCGCAGCGGCCGGTCTCGCCACCCTGCTCGGCATCGGCGCTGAACTCGGGCCCGGCGACGACGGCGACATCGAACGTGCGATCCGCCGCGGGACAACCGACACGATCAATGAAGCCGGCCAGCGGGCCGTCGATCGCAGCCTCTCCGTGCAGCCTTCGATCACCATCCGGCAGGGCTGGCCCGTGCGTGTCATCGTGACCAAGGACCTTGTCCTTCGTCCCTTCAAGGACGCTGCACCATGAACCTCCGCCTCGGAAAGCTCGCTGATCGCACGCCGGTCAGACTCACCCTCGCACTTGATCCCGACACCGCCGCCGCACTGCAGGACTACGCCGCGGTCTACCAAGAGACTTATGGCGAAGCCGAGCGCAGCGAAACGCTCGCCGCCGCCATGATCGACATGTTCCTGGCGTCAGACGCCGGGTTCAGACGGGCCCGGAAGGCCCTGCCCAACTCTGCCAGCAAAGGAGACTGACCCATGGCACAAATCGGCGCATTTACCCTAAAGGACGGAGCCTGGACCGGGACCATCCGCACCATGACCATCAACGTCAAGGCCCAGCTGGTCCCCAACAAGGAAAAGGGAAAGAACAAGGATACACCAGACTTCCGGCTTTACGCTGGCGGCGCAGAGCTCGGCGCAGCCTGGCGTCAGGACTCGAAGGATGGTGAAACTCCATACCTCGCTGTGAAGCTCGATGATCCGAGTTTTTCCCAGCCAATGCGCGCTGCCTTCTTCGAAAATGCAGCCGAAGGCACCGGCGTCATGGTCTGGAACCGGACAAAAGCGCAGGCCTGACGGACGAGCCGGAGAAGAAGTGAGAGTAACGCTCATGGACAAGGGCCAGCGGGTCACTGAACAGGAGATCGAAACCAGCCTGAGCATCCTTGCCCGTCTGATCGACAGGTACGGCGATGCCTACTGGCCCATCTTTGAGCGCCTTGAACGCGAGTTGACCACTCGCCAAGAACGCAGAACGCGTTTGTCAGTTCATCTTCGAACCAGTCGGCACAACAAAAAACAAACCTTTGGCTTGTGAGCTAATTCTTTCACTTTTGGAGTGCTCTTCAGAAATCGCGGACAGTGAACGTATCACTTTTCGTTCTACAATTTTACCACGGCGGCTTTGGGCGCCAGGCTCTCATAGGCGATCTGAAGAGGGCGGCAACGATTGAGCTTAGCAACAGACGCTATCGTACGAACGCGTTCGGAATCTGCCCAAGAAACCTTAATGCGGCCGGAAAACGATCGCTGCGGCCGGGCGCACAAGCGTCGAACGTGTTTCGAAGCAGCCTGATGTAACCACGAACGCTAAAACTCTATCTCAATATCTACGCTATTCTCGATCAGCGTGCTGATGGGGGTGTGCAGATCGATGTCTAGGTCGGGCGTGCTAATGGTGGCGGTAAGGGCATATCGCGCCTCGGCATTGCATTCAGCAGCCGAGCCCCGAGAGCGCCACCAACCCATGACAGGTTTGACACATATGATATTGCGGGCTGCAAGCTGCGCCGCAGGACCAACCCACTCATCGCAATGCAGGGAACCTGCCGAGATATTCGAGGGTCCGAAGCGCCAGTGTTGATCATCTTGCACAACAGGAACTCTTTGCCTTGGGTTCTCCCTTTCCAAGGGATTCACGCGCTCCACGAATTGAGTCATTGTTTCAAGTGGCCTGCGAAGATCAAACCGCAATCCGTATGATTGGTAGCGCTGTGGGTCGATTGAAGCTGACATGCCCGGATTGGGCGCGATGTAGTAAGACAGCGTAATCTTCAATCTAACGTCCTGAGCGCCCAGCCTTTCAAGCAACTCAGTCGGCCACGGCAATCGGTAAAAGTGGCAATCGCGAAAACGCCTATCGCCTTTTGCTAACTTGAACGGTTTGATCGTATTCTGCGTCACAAGCGCAACATGATTGCTGGCTGACATGCTGGCGCGATCAAAGTCTGGCACGCCATACCCAAACCGCCGCAACAATGCGCACCGTGCAGTTTTATTTGGGGCGTTTTGAATTGTCGCAAGCATCACGTCGGTCCATTCCGCCGAGTGAATGATCAGCGCCCGAATTGTTTCGGGCCAATAGTCAGGATGAAGCGCCATCAATTGTGCTGCTAAGCGCGAAGCTTGAGCGGTTGCGGCGCTGGTTGCTGAGAAAGGCACGAGGGGGTGTGCGCCTACGTTCGGACCTGTCGTGAGTAAACCGAGAGATTCAAGGCTGAGCAGCTCGATGCCTGACGGACTCACGCCGCGATTTCCTCCCTCCATCACGATTTCTGGTTTAATCGGCATGCGCGATGGCCAAAGCGTAGATGTGCGTGTGAACGGGCTCAAATCACCCGCCGATGCGAGCGGTGTCCAATCATCATATCCGGCGTCATCCACGACAATTTTGTCAGTGTAGGCACCAACGGTGATGGCGTTCCATGCTTGCGCGGGATCTTCGATCGGGTGCTGATCTGCATCCAAAAGATCAGCCATGTTCATGACAGGAGGCGCATTGCCCGCCGACACGAATATCAGGCGCCTTGGAGCGTCCTCTTCATCGCCTGGCATCGCGCCAGCTGCGATCTGATCGACAGCAGCGCTCCATGTTGTGGGCTTCGATCCAGCAACACTATCGTTGGTCACAGCCATGCAAAACGCACGCTTGCCGTCAGGCTCGACAATTTCAATCCGCGAAATCGCAGACTGGGTAATCGAGCCATAGCTCTTCGGATCAGTACTCGGTTGGCCTGGCGGCGGCAAAATTTTCACCGACTCCAGTCGATGTAAAAGTTCAATCGACCCCGCTTTTTGAAGCGCGTGAACTAGATCGCCGTGCAAAGCCAAGCCAGCCATGGCTGTTCCGTGGCCGACATGACCTCCGCCATCATCGTTGCCACCCCATTCTTCGATGACAGCAATTGTATGCGCAGGGGCAAGTGCTGGCTCAATCAGTGCGTGCGCCCGATTAACCCCCGTATCGAGAATACAAACTGCAGGACTTTCACGGCCAGGCCAAACGGTCCGTTCAGCCAGATCGTCAGTCCACTCAAGCTGTTCTTGCTTACCGGCCTCCAGAAAAATAGACGGCGTTGTCGTAGCACGCCGAAGCTCTGCGATGCCTGCAGTGGCAAAAAGCATCAGCTCAATTGTGGCCCGCGTTGCAAGAACGGGAATCACAGTCGTCTCAGGAAAAAACAGGCGATGATCAGCGTCCGCCGCCCGCGCACCAAGCTTTTGAACGATCGTGTCGAGTTGAGCTTCCATGCCCTTGTGACACCAAACTTCCCACCAGATTACATCTTGAGGATCATCGGGCAGTGCATCGACATCGTCGGTCCAAAACGTTTCTAGTCGCGCGAGGCGGATAGCTTCTATCGGCTCGACACGATCCTTATTCGGAGGGCTTTGCTTTGCGCCGACGAGCGGCCCAGTACGATAGTCTTCAAGGATGCGTTCAAGAACTGGTCTCGCATCATTCGGCAGGAATAGAGCCACGAGTGTATTTTGGTCGGGCGACTGTTTTGTTGCGCCAACCTTTACACCATCTCTTTTGCGCTCCAGCACGCCCTCAGGCTTTTCTCCTCTGCGCACTTCTACCTCAAGATAGATGCCCGTTGGCGGATCAATTCTGGGATCAACCGGCGCTGTTGCGTCTCTTGTCAAGAAGGCTTCAGAAAGTTGCGCTTGAAGTAGTTGAGCATGCGCATCGCGAATTCGAGGCGCGCTACCACCTCCCTTAAATTCTTGGGGCGCTTGGTAGGCCCGCGCAATCAGCCGGGATGAGATATCAAGATGAGGTCGATTGAAGTTTGCTGGCATTCAGCGACGTTCTTATTTTTTCGGACGCGAGAAGGCGGTTTGCATATCCTTGCGGTTTTTAAGTCGGCCAATTAGATCGTCCACCCTCAACGTCTTTCGTTCATCGAGGATGGCAGCCTTAACAGCGTCCTCGACGGCCCGCACTATCTCAGCTTGGCTCAGGCCGCGCGCCGAAGCCAGGACTTCGTCCCAATTGACCTTCTTGGTGTATCTGATTGGCCTGAGGTTCTTCCTGATAAGCGCTGCTATTTGATCGTCAGTTGGCGGATCAAATTCAAGAACCTCGTCAAACCTTCTGAGAAGCGCCCTATCCAAGATCTCTGGATGATTTGTGGCGCCGATCAGGACGCTGTCAGTAGGGTTCGGTTCTTCCATAAGCTGAAGAAACGAGTTCAGGACACGGCGCATCTCTGCAACATCATAGCTGGAGTCACGTTTCCCACCAAGCGCGTCGAATTCGTCGAACAGATAGACGCCGCGCTTTCGCAACGTTTCATCAAACACTAGACGAAGCTTGGCTGCTGTTTCGCCCATGAAGCGGGTAATGAGGCTTTCAAGCCTGACAACAAACAGAGGAAGCCGCAACTCACCGGCAAGAGCTTCTGCAGTCATTGTTTTTCCTGAACCAGGCGGCCCCAAAAACAAAATGGTTCTGTTTGGGGTCTTTCCATGTTCACGCAGCCAATCGCGCTTCTGTTGTTGCCGGATGACATCTTGAAGACGATTCAGAACGTCTTGATGAAGCACCACATCTTCAAGCTTGGTACGCGGCGCCCGCAGTTCAATAAGTGTTTCAAGATCACCGCGCGGCTTGGAGAATGGAATTGCAACGCTCGCTCCGCCCGAGCGCTTAGCTCTCGCCGCATCAACCGCTGCGCGAAGCTCCTCAGCAGTAGTTCGGTGCCCTTGGCGTGCTTCAGAGGCGGCAACCTGAAGAATGATCGAGTAAAATTGCTCGTCGTCCCCTTCGGCGCGGCTCCTCAAAAGAGCCAGAATTTGCTTCGTGTTAGACATCGTCGTGCATTCATTGATTGATTGTTGGTCATTTGCATACTTAAAGCGCTAATATTCAGTTTACAGCACTCTAGTACTTTGAATACAAGAGACTTTTCCCGAGATCAGCGAATCGCAGCCAGCAAATCTAAATCCTTGGAGATATTGCCTTAAGGTTGCCTCGGTGGCCACCCGCTTTCGGCTGCCAAGACGTAAGTGCCGCTGTCATTCGACACGCCCTCAGCCGCCACGAGTGAACCGGAACAAAGACAACGCACACGGTTCAAAAAGGGTGCGCACCAGATCTGACGCTGCACGCCAGAGCATTGAGTCATTCGTCCAAACCTTACCGGGCACCTCAACTATAGGAAGTACGCCGAGTGTGAGCACATCAATACTTTTTTCTCCGCTGGGCAATTGGGGCACGATTGGACATCACTACGATGGCCTTTTTGACACAGCTGGTCTTCGCGCGTTGTGGCGGACGGCAAGACCCACCGAGCCATTATGATGAAAGCTCCCTCACCCATGCCGCCGGCACCGGATGCGCAATCTTCAACAACTGATCACGCCGGTACTCCATCGACCCACCATCGCCGTATGCAGGCCGCGAATTCGCATGCCCCATGATCATGCACCGGAACCCGTAATCCAGCTCCGCCTCCTGCATGCGCTTCTCAAATGAATGCCGCAGCGAGTAAACCTTGTGGGCCGGCGTCGGGAACAGCCCGCGCGACTTGAGCGCCGTCATCAGGTTGGCTGAAAGAAGGTCCGGCTTGTCGCGATAATGCGGGAACCCTTTGGGCGCGCGCCGCATGGCTTCCAGCGCGACGCCGACCAGCGGGATGTCCCGGATCGAAGACACGGTCTTGATCTCACGGTCCTTCTTAGGCCGGATCGAGATGTAAGGCACATTGGCCTTGAGGTGGATGTCCTCTTCCAGGAGGTTTGCGATTTCGCCTGGCCTGCAACCGGTCTCGATGAGCGTGTAGAGGATGAGGTCCGCGCCGCCGACGAGGCCTGAGAGCGCGCCAGGCGCCAGTATCCGCGAGCGCACCCACGCATCCTCGAACGGTGGCACGTCGGTCGACTGACGGTCCTTGAAAGCAAGGTTGCGGAACGGGTTCGGCCGGTCTTCCTCGCCGATATATTTGAAGTAGGCGCTGTAGAGAAGGCGCATGTTGCCGACGTCCCGGTTGGCCGTCTTGGTGCTCAGCGCCTCACGGCCCGGCTTCGGCACAACGCGGTCTTTCCACCAGTTATAATACTGCTGGGCGTCCTGCCGGGTGATGTCACGCATGTTCCGGTCGCCGACGACGTCGATGAAATACTGCACGCCCCGCCGCTTGGTTTTCTTCCAGGCCCGGATCTGGGTTTCAGATTTGCCGATAAGTTCGCTGGCTGCGATGTCCGAGCAATAGATCTCGAAGGCGGCCGAGACCGTGACCGGCGGCGGCGGGACCGTGCCCAGCAGGGCATCGGCCTCGACCTTTTCAGTAGGGCTCGGGCGGCCCCTGTCTGCGGCGTCGACGCGGCGGATGCGGGCCACGAGTTCGCCGAGGTCGGCCTCGCTCGCCAGCTGCTCGACCCGGGCGTAGACGAACCCGCGGGCTAGCGCGCGGG
>DNFL01000320.1 GCA_003486945.1 Hyphomonas sp.
GCAGACCCCTGCGAAGGCAGGGGTCCAGAACCGCAAACGCCGCGCTCTGAAATTCTGGATACCTGGCTGCGCAGGTATCTGCGGAGAGTGTTGCGTTCAAAACGACGTATGCAACACCAACACTCCTTTTCCGCCCTCTTCCTCCTGTCAATCCCGGCGAAAGCCGGGACCTGGAAATGGCATCAGAACAAGGTGTTCTGGTTCCCCGCTTCCGGCGGCATGCCAGCCATTGAAGTTTTCCACAGCTTCCGAATCCGGTGGGGTCAGCGGCGGGGTTGTTCTGCCTCCCGAAGCGTGAGGCCAAGGAGGTAGCCCTATCCTCACGCGGGTCGGCGGTGCAGTGGATGATCCCGGCGCCGCTGGAATGCGGATGGGGCCCTTCGCCCCCGGTACTCTGGGGCAGAGACTATTTCCATCACTTGAATACCAAGTCCTCAGACGCAGGGGCGAAGCCCCATCCGCAGGACCCGAAAGCCACGCAAAACCGGAAGGGGAGACCCTGTCCGGCTTCCGGTGTTGCGCGAAAGGTGAAGTCCTACTCCGCCGCGTCCGGTGGCGGCAGGGCGCCGAACTCGCGGAAGGCTTTGCGGAAGGGGCGCAGCGCGCCGGGCTTGTAGCGCGTCTTCTTCGCGCTCGCGCGTTGCAGCACGCCGTCATCGAACAGCGCATGCAGGTCGTCGAGCGCAGGACGTTGCTTCTGGCGCAGGCGTTCCTTCGGCCAGATGCGGCGCGGACGCAGCGGCCAGTGCACCGGCTGCAGCATCCGGCCCAGCGGCACACCGCTCGGCCGGGCATCGAGGGTTCCCTTCGATATGGCTTCGGTCAGCGGCGATGCATCATCGCCGTATGTTCCATAGAAGCGCAGCCCCGCCGCCGCCGCGCCGTCTGCGATCCATTTCAGCGCCCAGGCAGAAAGTTCCTCCCGCCCGCCGCCGCCAACGTCGCCGTGATAGCCGGCGAACCATCGCTGCGCGAAGGCTTGCCGTCCAGCCAGTGAATTGCTCGCCTCCAGATCGTCCCACTGCGTCGCCGGAAATCCGATGCGGCATTCATCAATGGCCAGCGCATGGCGCGCCGACTGGACGTTGGACGCAACGCGGTGGTTCTTGAAGCGGAAACGGTCCTTGTCCTTGATCGAAAAGAAGGAGCGCGTTACCTCGCCGGCGCCGCGCTGCTCCACTGTGTCGAAGATACCAAGATAGGCAATCTGCGGCGGCGTCTCGAGGCTGCAGCGCGTGCCGTCTTCCCGGCGTTTGCCCTTGCCATAGGCGGCGCGGAAAGCGCGCGCCTCCTCGGCATGAGCATCTTTGTTCGCCTGCGGAGCATCGTCGCGCGGGGCGCGGTAATAGAGGCGGAAGCCTTCGCGCGCCCGGTCGGCATGGCGGCGGCTGACAATACCGGCCGTGTTGATGAAGCCGGACAGGCGCCGCGCTGCGAACGCGCCTCGGCTGAAGCCGAAAATGAAAATCTCGTCGCCGTCTTCATAATCGAAGGCGAGGCGCAGGTAGGTCTCGACGATGATGTCTTCCAGCCCTTCGCCGAACGCCCCGCCGAGCATCCGGTTGGCGCCGGAAACGAACCCGCCGAAGAAATCCAGCTTCTCCAGCGCGCCGATCGTCGAGCCGACCCCGTGCGAATAGATCACGTTCTGGTGGATGAAACTGCCATCCGGCAGCTCCTCCTTATGGGCCACCGAGCGCGCCAGAATGCCGATATTGGTCAGCTTCTGCTGGCTCAGCGTCTGCCAGGTGCCATCCATGCAGATGACGATACGTTTCATGGCGAAGCGTCCCCATTCACCACCGGGAAGACCCCCAGACTAGATCACCTCGCCGCGGCGTGGAAGCGGGTACCTGTAGCGCGCACTGCGGATGCCGGATTTTAGTGCGCTGCCGCCCAGGTCATCGCGGCCTTCGCTTCCACCACCAGCGGCACGGACAGTTTCAGCGACGGCCCATCCGCCCCGCTCATCGTTTTCTGCGCCACTTCGATCAGCTTCGACGCTTCTTTCTCCGGGCATTCGAAGACGAGTTCGTCATGCACCTGCAGCAGCATCTTCGCCTTCAGGCCCGCGGCCGCGATGGCGTCCGGCATACGGATCATGGCGCGCTTGATGATGTCGGCAGCGGTGCCCTGCAGCGGCGCGTTGATCGCCTGACGCTCTGCAAAAGCGCGGGACGGACCCTTGGCCTTCATGTCCGGCAGGTGGATCTTGCGGCCGTAAGCCGTGCGCACGAAGCCGGTTTCGCGGGCATAGTCCTTCGTTTCGTCCATGAACTGGCGGATGCCGGGGAAGCGTTTCAGATACTCCTTGATATAGGCGGCCGCCTCCGCCTGCGGGATGCCGAGCTGGCGGGCGAGGCCGAAGCCGGAGATGCCGTAGATGATGCCGAAATTGATTGCCTTCGCCTGTCGGCGCACCATCGGGTCCATGCCTTCCACCGGCACGCCGAACATCTCGCTTGCCGTCATGGCGTGGATGTCGAGCCCGTCCATGAAGGCCTTCTTCAGCGCTGGGATATCCGCCATGTGCGCGAGGATGCGCAGCTCGATCTGCGAATAGTCCGCCGAGACAAGCACATTGCCATCTTCCGGAATGAACGCCTCGCGGATCTTACGGCCCTCTTCCGTCCGTACAGGGATGTTCTGGAGATTGGGATCGGTTGAGGCAAGCCGCCCCGTCTGCGCGCCCGCCATCATATAGCTCGTGTGCACGCGGCCGGTTTTCGGATCGATCGCGGCTTGCAGCGCTTCGGTATAGGTCGAGCGAAGTTTCTGCAGCATCCGCCAGTCGAGAATGGTGCGGGGCAGGGCGTTGCCCTTGTCTGCCAGTTCCTCGAGAATATCGGAATCGGTGACCCAGGCGCCGGTCTTCGTCCGCTTGCCGCCCTCCAGCTGCATCTTGTCAAACAGGATTTCGCCAAGCTGCTTGGGCGAGCCGATGTTGAAATCCTGCCCGGCCTCCTCATGCGCCTGCGCTTCAAGGCCGGCCATGCGCTGCGCGAAATCGGCGGAGAGGCGCGACAGCATCTGCCGGTCCACCTTGATGCCTTCCTGTTCCATCGCCGCCAGCACCGGCACCAGCGGACGCTCCAGCGTTTCGTAAACGGTCGTCACCTCTGCCGTGCGCAATTTTGGCTTCAGGTGTTCCCAAAGGCGCAGCGTCACGTCGGCATCTTCGGCGGCATATTCCGTCGCCTTGTCGAGCGCGACCTGCGCGAACGTCTTCTGGTTCTTGCCGGTGCCCGCCACGTCCTTGAAACTGATCGGCACATGGCCGAGATAGCGCTCCGAGAGTTCGTCCATGCCATGGCTGTGGATGCCGGCATTCAGCACGAAGGAGAGCAGCATCGTGTCGTCGATGGGCGCAACGCGGATGCCATGCTGCGCAAAAACGGAGAGATCATACTTGATGTTCTGGCCGATCTTCAGGACAGCGGCGTCCTCCAGCATCGGCTTCAGAATCTTCAGCGCCTCTTTCAACTTCACCTGGCGCGGCGGGTCGGCGCCGAACATGTCGCCTTCGCCCTTCGCGTCCGGATCGACATGGGCGAGGGGAATGTAGCACGCCTCGCCCGGCGCCAGCGCCAGCGAGACGCCGACCAATCCTCCGCTCACGGAGTTCAGCGCATCGGTCTCCGTGTCTACTGCCACCCAGCCTTGCGCGGTCGCGCGCGCAACCCAGTCTTCCAGAGTCTTCAGGTCGCGGATGCAGACATATTTCGACCGGTCAATCGGCGCCGCATCGGTCGAGCTGACGGGCGCAATCGCGCCTTCCTTCTCCATCTGCTCACGCACCCGGCGGGTGATGGTGCGAAACTCCATCTCCTCCAGGAAGGCGATCAACTGCGTCGGCTCGGGGTCCTGCACCGCCAGGTCTTCGAGCGGCACGTCCACCGGCACGTCCACCTTCAGCGTCACCAGTTGCTTTGACAGGCGGATCTGGTCTGCAAAGCCGAGCAGCGTCTCGCGCCGCTTCGGCTGCTTGATTTCGCCGGCACGGGCGAGCAG
The DNA here is from genome assembly GCA_003486945.1 of Hyphomonas sp. Classification (GTDB taxonomy): domain Bacteria; phylum Pseudomonadota; class Alphaproteobacteria; order Caulobacterales; family Hyphomonadaceae; genus Hyphomonas. Next base: position 4,012 of record DNFL01000320.1, read on the forward strand.
TTCTTCGAGGCTGCCATATTCGGTGATCAGCTGCGCCGCGGTCTTCACGCCGATGCCGGGCGCGCCGGGTACGTTGTCCACGCTGTCGCCGGCGAGAGACTGCACGTCGATCACGCCTTCCGGCCCGACACCGAATTTCTCGATCACATCCTCGCGCCCAAGCAGCTTGTTCTTCATCGGGTCGAGCATCAGCACCTTGTCGGAGACCAGCTGCATCAGGTCCTTGTCGGATGAGACGATGGTGACGCGCGCGCCCTTTGCTTCGGCGAGCCGAGCATAGGTCGCCATCAGGTCGTCGGCCTCGAAGCCGTTCATCTCGATAGCATGAGCCGCGAATGCAACCGCCGCACGCCGCACCAGCGGGAATTGCGGCACCAGTTCTTCTGGCGTCTCGGAACGGTTGGCTTTGTATTCGGGGAAGATCTTATTGCGGAATGTCACTTCCGACGCATCGAACACGCAGGCGAAATGCGTGGGGCGTTCTTTGCCCTTCAGATCCTCCAGCAGCTTGAACAGCATATTGCAGAAACCCGCCACCGCGCCGACCGGCAGGCCATCCGTGGCGCGCGTCAGCGGGGGCAGCGCGTGGAAAGCGCGGAAAATGTAAGCGCTCGCATCGATGAGATAGAGATGGCTGTCCTTGGTGACAGGGGCCGTGGCCATGCGGGAATCCTCTTTGCTGAGGAGGGTTTAGCCGCTGCAGGCGGGCCCGTCACCCTTGCGAGAGAGGGGATATTAAACTGCCTTAAGGCGAGTCGAATCTGCTTTCCGTTGCGAAAGGAAGTGTGGTAAAAATGTGGCATGGAGCGTGACCTCGACTTTTCCCAAGCCGCGGCCCTTGCCCAACCGGCGCAGAAGCCGGTGTTGAAGGCGCCATGGCATCTTTTCCTCATCGGCGCTGCTGCCGTTCTGTGGAATGCGCTTGGCGTGTTCGGCTTTCTCGCAACTCTGACGCAATTCCCGCCCTACATGGCGCAGTTTCCTGAAGAGTCGCGCATCTACTGGGCGAACGTGCCGCTCTGGACGTTCAGCATCTGGGGCGTTGCAGTCCTGTCCGCTCTGGTCGGTTCGATCCTCCTGCTGCGGCGTCAGGGGCATGCGGTGAAGATGCTGGCCGTGTCTGTCACTGCGACCATCTTCTCGATGGCCGCCACCTATTCCCAACCCGCCGCAGAGGCTGACCAGAACCGTGTCGTCGCGGTGTGCGTCATCGTCGTGGCGTTACTCCTCCTGAACTACGCTTTCCACATGGCCAAGCGCGGCATCCTGCGCTGAGCGTCCTCCGAAAGGGCGCTTGAACAATCACGACCGGGTCAACTCGGTGCGCAACGGGAAAGGGAGGCTCCCATGAGTGACGAGACTGCGCCGGAAGGCGTGAAGCCTGGCTGGCATCTGTGGCTGGTCGGGGCGCTGGGCGTTCTGTGGAACGGCTACGGATGCTTCGATTTCACAATGACGGTGACCCGCAACGAAGCCTATCTGAAGCCTTATCCACCGGAACTCCTGGCCTACTGGTTCGCGATGCCTTGGTGGGTGTGGGCGATCTGGGCCGTCGGGGTGTTTGGCGGCCTGCTCGGCACGGCGGCGCTGCTGATGCGGCGCTCACTCGCCATTCCCCTGTTCACCGCATCACTGCTCGCCGCGCTCGTCAGCATGGTCATCGGCCTGACCGCCATGGATGCCCCGAAGATGGAAGGCGGCGAGATATTCCCCTTCATGATCGTCGGCATTGCGCTCGGCCTGCTCGCCTATGCCTACTGGCAACTCCGGCGCGGCGTCTTGCGCTGAGGCGGATTCGGATTAGCGTCCTTGCCGGATACTGGAGGACACAATGATCAACGAAAAGAACCTGACCTGGGTGCTGCGCAAACGGCCGGTGGGCGAGGTGCAGGAAGGCGATCTCGAATTGGTCGAGAGCCCGCTGGCGCCGCTGGCCGAGGGCGAAGTGCGCGCCAAGACGATCTACCTCTCGCTCGACCCGACCAACCGCATCTGGATGAGCGATATCGACGCGTACCTGCCGCCGGTGCAGATCGGCGACGCGATGCGCGGCGGCGGCCTCAGCGTCGTCACCGAGAGCCGGTTCGACGGTCTTGTGCCGGGCGACATCGTCAACACGGGCCTCGCCGGCTGGGCGGTCTACAACACGCTGCCCGGCGCCTCGCTCGCCAAGTTGCCGAAGCTGCCGGGTGTGCCGCTGACGGCGTATATGGGTCCGCTCGGCGCAACCGGCATGACGGCTTATTTCGGGCTGATGGATATTGCGAAGCCGAAGGCGGGCGAAACGCTGGTGGTGTCAGCGGCCGCAGGCGCGGTCGGCTCGATGGTCGGCCAGATCGGCAAGATCCAGGGCTGCCGCGTGGTCGGCATCGCGGGCGGCAAGGACAAGTGCCGCTGGCTGACGGAAGTAGCAGGCTTTGACGCGGCCATCGACTACAAGTCAGAAGATGTCGGCGCCGCGCTCGACAAGCATTGCCCGAACGGCATCGACATCAATTTCGAGAATGTCGGTGGACGGATCATGGACGAAGTGATCGGCCGGCTGAACGATTTCTCGCGCATGCCGCTGTGCGGGCTGATCTCCACCTACAACGCCACCACGCCTGTGCCGGGGCCATACAATTTCTCAAACCTCCTGATGCGACGCACGCTGGTGAAGGGCTTCATCGTGATCGACTATTTCCCCCGCTTCCCCGAAGGCATCCAGCAGATGGCGATGTGGCTGATGGAAGGAAAACTGAAATTTGAAACCGACATCGTCGACGGCTTCGAAAGGGCCCCCTCCAGCCTCTCGCGCCTGTTCGAGGGCAAAAATCTCGGAAAACTCGTCGTGAAGGTCAGTGACGAGCCCTCTTGAGGGCCAGGTTCAGCTTGCGTTCAGCTTCCCCAGCCGCAAAATACTTCAAGGGAATCTGGAGCATGGGGCGAATGGAAAAAACTGGAATCAGCGCGCGCGGGCGCATCTGGCTGGCGGCGGCCAGCGCGGTAACCCTGGCAGGTTGCAGCCATTCCGATTGGGAAGGCATCGCCATGGGGCTGAACATGGTGGCCGCGGAGACCGCCGTGACCCTGACGCAGGTGCCGCCCTATGAATGCGGTCTCAATGCCCAGCGCCACCCGGTGTGTGACGACACGGGAGACGGGTTTGCGGATCGCTACGGCGACCCGAACTACGAGTTTGTGCATGGCTGGAATTACGGCGTTCCGACCCGGGTCAACGATTACGGCGAGGCGTTTCAGTACGATTCGGGCTGCGATTGCTGGCGCCGCGAGCGGTCGCTGGATACCTATCCGAAGTGAGACGGCCGGCTGGGTGATCAGCGCTCTTGCGCTCCGGCGGGCGCTGTTCATACTTAGGCGGGCGATTGCGGCGGGAGAGCGGGTTGCAGGGTTGGCGTTTGCTGGTTCTGTCGGTGCTGCTGGCGCTGTGCGGCTTTGGCCCCGCAAGGGCGCAGTTCAAGGTTGAGGATGCGCCGCTGAAAGACTGGGCCGTGGGCATACTCGCGGCGGACTGGCGTGACAGCAACGGCGCCCCGATCGAAGCGTTCGAGAATGCGCGGCGTGCCCTGGCGAAGGGGTTTGTCACGGCAGGCTTCAGCGCTGACAATATCACCAATTTGTCACTGCGGCCGAGACAGTTCGGCGGATTTTCGCTGGCGTCACGGGAGGCGTTCTCGGCTTTCGAAAAGCAAACCAGCGACGCGACCGCAGGCTGCCTGCTTTACTTCACGTCGCACGGCATGCCGGAAGGCATGACGCTTGGCCTGGAAGGATTGCTCAGCCCCGCGCAGCTGAACACGCTCGTCGAAGATTGGTGTGGTCCTCGCCCCACGGTTGTCGTCGTGTCTGCCTGCTTTTCCGGCGTGTTCGTGCCTGCGCTGGCGGCGCCGAACCGGATGGTGGTGACGGCAGCGCGACCCGACCGCTCGTCCTTCGGCTGCAGTGCGGATGCGACCTATCCCTATTTCGACGGTTGTGTCCTGGAATCCCTTCCGGATGCAGACGATTTCGTCCACCTCGCCAGCCTCGCGCGTCAATGCGTTTCCGCGCGGGAGCGTGCCGAACATCTGTGGCCACCGTCCGAGCCGCAGGTGAAGGTCGGCAAGGATGTGGAGGACCTTTTCATCTTCCTTGATTTTGACCGGGCGCCGGAGGTGGAGTAGAGGCGGACTCGTCAGTCAGCGGACAATGCCCTGAAGCCTGCGTCCAGATCGGACTTCAGGTCATTGACAGCCTCAAGACCGATATGGAAGCGCAGGAGCGGGCCGCGGGCCATGTCGCTCCAGTGACCATTCATACGCGTCAGTTGCTGGTCGCAGGGGATGACGAGGCTTTCGAAGCCGCCCCATGAGAAGCCGAGGCCGAAGAGGGTGAGCGCTTCGAAGAAACGTTCAAGCGCGCCCTCCGGAACAGGTTTCAGGATGATGCTGAAGAGGCCGTTGGAGCCGGTGAAGTCTCGCTTCCACAGGGCATGATCGGCGCAGACGGGCAGGGCGGGATGCAGCACGCTCTGCACTTCCGGGCGCGCGGCGAGCCAGTGGGCAATTTCGAGACCGGCCGCTTCGTGCGCCTTGAGGCGCGTCTTAAGGCTGCGCAGGCCGCGAAGCGCGAGATAGGCATCATCCGGCGCGAGCGTGATACCCCAGTCTTCCGAACAGGCGGCGAGCTTCACTTGGAGGCCTGAATCGTTGGTCATCACCGCGCCGGCGAACGCGTCCGCATGGCCGACGACATATTTCGTCAGCGCCTGGACGGAAATGTCCGCACCCAGAGCAAGTGGCTGGTAGTGCAGGCCCACGCCCCATGTGTTGTCCATGATGACGCGGATGCCGTGCGGCTTTGCCAGTGCCGCGATGGCGGGAAGGTCAGCAATCTCGAATGTCAGCGAGCCTGGGGATTCGAGGAAGATGGCCTTTGTTTCCGGGCGCAGGCGCGACTCAAGGTCGGCCGTGCTGCGCGGATCAAACCGCTCGGCGGTGACGCCCATCGCTTTCAATCGCTTCTCGCAGAAGCGCGCGGTGGGGCCATAGGCGGCGTCGGTGAACAGGAGATGGTCGCCCGAGACGACGCAGGTGGCGATGGCGAGCGCGCAGGCCTGCAGGCCGTTGCCCGCGAGGCGCGTGTGCGCGGCGCCTTCGAGTTCGCCCATCGCTGCTTCGAGTTCGCGGTGCACGGTGAGGCCCATGCGGCCATAGGTCGGCTTGGGGCCGTAGAGGCCAGCTTCGTCGCGGAAGACAACTGTGGATGCACGCTCGACCGGCGGGTTGACCGTCACACGGTCCAGCCGCGCCTTGCGCGTGTGGATGAGCCGTGTTTCGGGGGCGCCTTCGTCCTTCTTCATGCGGTCGCGACCGGGCGGGAAGGATCGGAGGCCCAATCCGTCCACGAACCATCATAGACGGCGACATCCCAGTTGCCGAGCCGAGCGAGTGCGAGCGCGGTGATTGCGGCGGTGACGCCGGAGCCGCAAGTCGTGACGGTCGGCGCCATCGGGTCCTTGAACAGTTTGCGCAGTTCGGAGGCGGACTTCATGCGCCCGGCTTCTGTTACCAGCTGGTTGCCGGGCAGGTTGATGCTGCCGGGGATGTGGCCGGAGCGCAGGCCCTCGCGCGGTTCAGGTGCGCGGCCCAGGAACCGCCCGTCGGGGCGGGCGTCGATGATGGTGGTGCGCGCCGTGCCCAGCAGGCTCTCGAGGCCCTTTGCGTCCATCACCAGATCGGTGCGTACGCGCGGCGTGAAGTGTCGCTCACCCGTGACCGGCGGCATGTCGTCAATTTCACCGCCCGCCTCGACCCAGGCGTTGAGGCCCCCATCAAGAACATAGACATCCTTGTGGCCCATGACGCGGAACATCCACCAGGCACGGGCGGCAGCGAAGAAACTGTTCTGGTCGTAGATGATGATGCGGTTGCCATCCCCGAGGCCGAGACGGCGAACGCGTGATGAGAACTTCACCGCATCCGGCAGCATGTGCGGCAGGTGGGAGGACGTATCGGCGATATCGTCGATGTCGAAGAAGGCCGCTTTCGGAATGTGCCCGCGCATCCATGCCTGACGGCCGGTTTCGGGAGGGTTCGTGAAGGGCGCAAAATAGGTCGCGTCCGCAATGCGCACATCCGGCGCGTTGATGTTTTCGAGCAGCCAGTCCGCACTGACGAGGGGATCACCGGTTTCCATATCTCTATTTCTCCATCCATGGCGGCACGGGCAATCCCTTCCCGCGCAGAAATTCGGGATTGTAGAGCTTGGACTGGTAACGGTTGCCATAGTCGCAGAGGATGGTGACGATGGTTTTGCCGGGGCCAAGGTCTTTCGCGAGTCGGATGGCGCCCGCGATGTTGATGCCCGACGAGCCGCCGAGACAGAGGCCTTCATGCTCAACGAGATCGTAGAGCACGGTCAGGGCTTCGTCGTCTGGAATGCGGTAGGCCTTGTCGACCTGAATGCCCTCGAGGTTCGCCGTGATGCGGCCCTGTCCGATGCCTTCGGTAATCGAGGTGCCTTCGGATTTCAATTCGCCTTCGGTGTAGTAGGAGAAGAGCGCCGCGCCGCCCGGATCGGCGAGGCCGATGGTGAGCTTCTTGCTGCGCTCCTTCAGGCCAAGCGATATGCCGCCCAGCGTGCCGCCGGAGCCGACGGCGCAGATGAAGCCATCGATCTTGCCGTTCGTCTGTTCCCAGATTTCCGGGGCAGTCGTGTTGTAGTGCGCGCGGCGGTTGGCCTGGTTGTCGAACTGGTTCGCCCAGATCGCGCCATTCGACTCGCTCGCGGCGAGTTCCTCGGCGAGGCGGCCGGAATAGCGGACATAGTTGTTGGGGTTCGCGTAGGGCACCGCGTCCACCTCGATCAGCTCGGCGCCGAGCAGGCGGATGGCGTCTTTCTTCTCCTGGCTCTGCGTGCGCGGCATGACGATCACGACGCGGTAGCCGAGCGCCTTGCCGACGAGGGCGAGGCCGATGCCGGTATTGCCGGCGGTGCCTTCGACAATTGTGCCGCCGGGCTTCAGCGCGCCGGACGCTTCCGCTTCGCGGATGATGCCGAGAGCAGGGCGGTCCTTCACTGACTGGCCGGGGTTCAGGAATTCACACTTGCCGAGAATTTCACAGCCCGTCTCGTCCGAGGCCCGGTTGAGGCGTAGGAGCGGGGTGTTGCCGATCAGTTCAACGATCGATCGGTGGATGGTCATGGGCAGATTGTCCTCTCGGCCACGGGGATGGGACCGAGACTTAAGGGGCTGCGGCGCAAGCTGCAATCGGACCAAATCTCATTTGATCCATTACCGGCGCCGGATCGTAGGAATAAGCACACTGTTCTGCCGCATTCAGGAGTCTGCCATGGCCATCAAATCCCTGCTGAGCCTGTTGATTTCACTGGCATTTGTGGCCGCTGCACGGGCTGAAATGCCGGTGACGCCGGGCAACTGGCAGCCGAGCGCGGGCGACGAAATCCGCTTCAATGTGCTGCGCCAGGGGCAGGCCTTCGGCAGCCACGCAGTGCGCTTCGAGGAAGGGCCGGATGGCAGCCTGATCGCACGGACGGACGTATCGCTGAAGGCGGGCCTCGGGCCGGTGACGCTGTATCGCTACCAGCTGGAAGCGGCGGAGACCTGGGCGGGCGGGCAGCTCGTGAAAGTGTCCGGCAAGGTGAACGATGACGGCAAGCGGCGCTCCGTGACGGCTGCACGCGAAGGCGCTGCGCTGAAGGTCAAAGGGAGCGACTTCACGGGCACGGCGCCGAAGGAAGTTGTACCAGCGAGTCACTGGAACTATGCGCAGACGAAAACGCGCAAACTGCTCTCGACCGAAGATGGCGAGATTCTCGATGTGCGCGTCGACCGCCTTGGCCGCGAAACTATAACGGCGGGCGGAAAGAAGATCGAGGCGAACCGATACCGGCTCGACTCCGCCATTGATGTCGACCTCTGGTATGACGATGACGGGCGCTGGGTGAAGCTCGCCTTCGAGGCGCGCGGCCAGAAGATCGAGTATGTGCTCGACCGCTTCTACTGATGCGCAAAACTTCCGGCGCCGCGCTGCGGCTTGTTCTGGGTGACCAGCTGTCGCCGCAGCTCTCGTCACTGGAGGGTGCAGCGCCAGGCGACCTGATCCTGATCGCGGAAGTGATGGAAGAGGCGACCTATGTTCGCCACCATAAGAAGAAGATCGCTTTCCTGTTCGCCGCGATGCGCCACTTTGCGGAGGAGCTGCGCGCCGCGGGCCACCGGGTGCACTATGTGACGCTGGACGATCCGGCGAATGCGGGTTCGCTGCGCAGCGAGGTCGCACGTGCGCTGGAGGAGGAAGACCTCGCGCGTGTCGTTGTGACGAAGCCGGGCGAATGGCGCTTGTTGCAAGACATGGAGCGCTGGCGCGACCTGTTCCCTGTGCCGGTCGAACTGCGTGAAGATACGCGTTTCATCGTGCCGCTGAAGGCGTTTGCTGATTGGGCAAAGGAACGCAAGCAGCTGCGCATGGAATACTTCTACCGCGACGTGCGCCGGCAGACCGGGCTGCTGATGGACGGCGATATGCCGGCTGGCGGGCAGTGGAATTTCGATGCGGAGAACCGCAAGCGCCTGCCGAAATCCCTGGTGCCGCCGCCGCGATATATTCCGCCGACGGACGAGGTGACGCGCGCAGTGATGAGGCTGGTCGAAGCCCGGTTTCCGGACCATTTCGGAGACCTTGAGCCATGGGTGTTCGCGACGACGCGTGCAGGCGCAGAAGCGGCGCGGGATCATTTCATCCGCGGTGTCCTACCGGGTTTCGGTGACTGGCAGGACGCGATGGCCAAGGGCGAGCCCTGGATGTGGCATTCGCTGCTGTCGGTCTATCTGAACTGCGGCCTTCTGGACCCGCTGGATGTGTGCCGGCGCGCCGAGACGGAATGGCGGGAGGGCCGCGCGCCGCTAAATGCAGTGGAAGGGTTCATCCGCCAGATCATTGGCTGGCGGGAATATGTGCGCGGCGTCTACTGGATGCAGATGCCCGGTTATGCGCAGCTGAACGCGCTGGGTGCACACCGGCCGTTGCCGGAGTTTTACTGGACTGGTGAAACCGATATGCGCTGCATGGCCGAAGCCATCGACCAGACGAAGCGATACGCCTATGCCCACCACATCCAGCGCCTGATGTTGACTGGCAACTTTGCGCTGCTGGCCGGAATTGATCCGTGGGCGGTTAATGAATGGTACCTGCTTGTTTACGCAGACGCCTATGAATGGGTGGAACTGCCGAACACGCACGGCATGGCGCTGCACGCCGATGGCGGCTTGATGGCGTCTAAGCCCTATGCTGCGAGCGGCAACTATATCAACAAGATGTCGGACTATTGCGGCAGCTGCGCCTATAATGTCCGCGACAGGACAGGGCCGGCTGCCTGTCCTTTCAATTACCTTTACTGGGATTTCATTGACCGGCATCGCGAGCGGCTTTCCGGGAACCCGAGATTGGGCCCGATTGTCCGCGGCCTGGACCGGCTAGGCGATGAAGAGCTGCACGCTATCCGCCTGCAGTCGGCTTCTTTTCTCGACAAATATGCTCCGCTGTTGCCAACTGATTAACAATCCTTTCCGCGGTTGTTGCAGGTTTCTTCGTCGGAAGAACCGAAAGTTTCACCAGCCTGCGCTATGTCTGGCGGTGACAAATTTCCAACGAGAACAACAATGTCGGGCAAAAATCCGCTGTATCTGATGTCGAAAGAACTGTCCCGGTTCATCAAGGCAACATCTGTTCCTGAAAAGCTGGCCGAAAGTTTCCGCAACAAGCAGGTTCATTCGATCAGCCATCTGATCTACGTCATGTTGCTAGTGGGGCTGTTGAATACTGCAGTTGTGCTGCTGGTGCTTTGGCATGATGCGGGCAATCCGATGGCGCCGGCATGGGGGCTTGGCCTGACGATGCTGAATGCGGCGACGTTCTTCCAACACATCCGTGGACGGAAATATGCAGGCAGCAGCGCTTTTGCCGAGCGCAAGTTGCAAGCCGTTTCCAAAGGCGCGCTAGTGCACGGGATGCTCTGGGGCCTGCTGCCATTGATGGTGGCGCTCACGGCCGACGAATCGCATTTCATGGCTGTTGTCACAGTCACTGCCGGCATGATGTTTGGCGGCATGTTCCTCCTGTCGCGCGTGCCGGTTGCGGCACTGTCTTTCGTGCTGCCCATCGGTGCTGGCGTCATCGGGGCGGCGCTGATGCGCGGCGGCATGACCAGCCATCTGATGGCGGTACTTACGGGTGTCTACAGCTTCGTGCTGATCTATTCTGTCCGGTGGAGCCATAAGCAGTTCGTGCAGCAGCATCTCGATGAAGCCTCGCTGAGCGAGCAGTCTCACGTCATCAGTCTGCTGCTTAAGGATTTTGGTGAGAGTTCCAGCGAGTGGCTCTGGCAGACGAACGAACAGTTCCTGCTCCAGAATGTCCCGGCCAGCATATCGGACGCAGTCTCGCCGAAGATGCTGCTGAATGCCGGGCGTAGCATCTTTTCGATGTTCCAGACTTGCGAAGCCCAGCGCAAATTTGAGCGGGCAATGCGGGAGGAGCAGCCCTTCCGTGACATAATTTTGCGCACGCGTGCGGGTGCATGCGGCGAGAATTGCTGGGTGTCGATGACCGGCAAGCCGATCTATGAAGGTGGCCGCTTTGCGGGGTATCGCGGTGTTGCAGCGAACGTGACACAGGCGAAACAGACCGAAGAGCGCATCGAACAGATGGCGCACTTTGATGAACTGACGGGGTTGCCCAACAGATCGAGCCTCCTGGCGCTTCTGGAGAAAGCGGCGGCGGTTCAGGATGCTCGCGGCATGAGCCGCGCGCTGCTTTGCCTCGACCTCGATTCCTTCAAAGTGGTGAACGATACGATGGGGCATCAGGCCGCTGATGTCATGCTGCGCCAGGTCACCAACCGGCTGACCGAGTTGTCGCTGCAGAATGACTTCGTGGCCCGCATTGCAAGTGATGGGTTCGCGCTGGTGGTTGAACGCCACTCGGACGAAGAACTTACTCATTTCCTCGATCGGCTGTCGGCCTATCTCAGCGAGCCCTATTCCGTGCTGGGTGCGACGGTTGTCTGCACGGCTTCGGTTGGCGTGCGCCGTTTCGAAGAGACGAACTTCGACGCGCTGACTGCGCTGAAACATGCTGACCTTGCGATGCATCATGCGCGCAAGCAGGGCAAGGGCAACTGGGCCATGTTCGGGCCGGAGCTGGAGGAGAGGGCCAACGCGCGGCTGCGCGGCGAGTCCGACCTGCGCAAGGCGATCGAGCAGGGGCAGCTCTACCTTGTCTATCAACCTCAGGTCAGCGCAGATACGCACAAGGTCGTCGGTTTTGAAGCGCTTGTCCGCTGGGAGCACCCTGAACGGGGAAATATTCCGCCGTCTGAGTTTATCAACATTGCCGAAGACAATGGTCTGATTGTCCAGATCGGCGAATGGATCATTCGCGCGGCAATGGCAGAAGCTGCGCGGTTGCCCTCGGAACTGCGCATGTCGATCAATATTTCGCCGCTGCAGATGAACTCACCGACGCTGGTGTCGACCATCATGAGCGCATTGGCCGACAACCGGCTTCGTCCGTCCCAGATTGACCTTGAAATTACCGAGTCGGTTCTGATGGCGGATACCGGGTTTGCGCTCAGCCGGCTTCGCCAGCTGCGGGATCTGGGCTTCCGCATTTCTCTGGACGATTTCGGAACGGGCTATTCGTCGCTGAGTTATCTGCGCAAGTTTCCGTTCCACAAGATCAAGATCGATCAGAGCTTCGTGCGCGAACTTGAAACGGACGCGGAGAGCCGGGCCATTACTCAGGCAACGCTGACACTGGCAAAGATGATGGGGCTGCGCTCAACTGCAGAAGGCGTCGAGACGCTTCACCAGGCAGCCTTTCTCCGCGAGCACGGGTGCAATGAACTGCAGGGCTATCTCGCGGGCAAGCCGCTGGCGATGCAGAAGCACTGGTACCTGATCGAAGATGCCTTTCCGGGCTACATAGCGGCACAAAGAATCCGCAGTCTGGTGCCAGCGGCCAATGGAGCAGCCGTTGCTCCGGAGTTGTGCGAAGTATCTCTGGCAGGTTGATGCGGAAAAGTGTCTGAATGAAATCCTAATTCAGATCTCTTAACTTCCCTCGCCGCGAAAGCCCGATATTCAGCCTGATTTGCTAGACCTTTTCTCTGAGAGATTGCCTGAGCGCACGGGCGGGAGAGAACCGGGATGGACAAGTCAGCCACCGCGCCAGACCGCATCTGGTCGCTTGATCAGTTTGCCAAGGCGATCCGGGTTCCGGAGGCGCACCAGGATTCGCTGCGAGAGAAGCAGCTGGAAACGGTCGCCGGCATTACGCTTGTCATTGTACTAGCAAACCTGCTGAACGCAGCCATCATCCTGCTGTCGTTCAAGCATGCTGCTGTCGGGCCGCTTCTCAACATCTGGGCGGCGTCAGTAGCATTCTTCTCAGTGTTCATTCTCGGACGCCACGTCTACGTGCGCCGGATGCGCAAGCCCACATCCCGCAATGTGGCGAAAGAGCTCGACGCGGTAACGCGCGGCTCAACACTGAACGGATTCCTCTGGGCTGTTGCGCCGCTCGTGGTGATGAGCTCAGTGGAAACGCAAGGCCAGATGGTGATGGGCATCCTGATGGCCAGCATGCTGTTTGCAGGTGCGTTCCTTCTGTCGCGCGTTCCGGACGCTGCGTTTGCATTTACCCTGCCGGTTGGCGCGAGCCTTGTGGTCTCGATGCAGTTCCAGCAGGATATGGCCTACCAGTTCGCCTCGGTTCTGGTGATTGTGTACATCGGCCTCCTGATCTTCGCTGTGCGCTGGTCGCACCGCCAGTTCGTGGAACAGCATCTCAGCGAAGCGGCTGTCAACGAGCAGAGCCAGCTGATCGGCCTGCTGCTGCGCGACTTTGAAGAGAGCACATCCGACTGGCTGTGGCAGACAGATGCTTCCGGTGTGCTGGAAGATATCCCGCTGGTGCTCGATGGCGGCACGGAGAGCGCGTCCTTCATGCGGCGCGGCGAAGCGATTGCGGCTCTGTTTGCGCCGAACGAAGCGCGCACGACGCTTGAACAGTCCATGCTTCGCCACCAGGCTTTCCGAGATCTCGTGCTTCTGGTCCGGCAGGAGAACCTTGAAGAATGCTGGGTATCCCTGACAGGCAAGCCGATTTTCGAGGGCACGGAATTCAGCGGCTTCCGCGGTGTTGCGGCAGACATCACCCAGTCGAAGCAGATCGAGGACCGTCTCGCGCACATGGCGCACTATGATGCGCTGACGGGGCTGCCGAACCGTTCAACGATGCAAGATCACCTTGAGAAACTCGTCCGGCTTCCGCCGGCGCCCGGTGCGGTGCGCGCGCTGCTCTGGATGGACCTCGACAATTTCAAATGGGTCAATGACACGCTCGGCCATCCTGCGGGTGACGAGCTGCTGCGCCAGGTTGCGCAGCGTATCACGGCGCTGTCAGAGCGCGGCGACATGATCGCGCGCCTTGGCGGCGATGAGTTCTCGCTGATCATCGAGCGGCAGAATAACGGGTCGCTGGAAGAGTTCTTCGACCGGCTCGTGAACCATATGCGCACGCCGTACAATATCTGGGGATCGACAGCGAACTGCCCAGCCTCTTTCGGTGTGCGCCTGTTTGATGCGTACACGACCGATACGCGCGAAATCCTGAAACATGCCGACCTCGCGCTGTATGATGCAAAGCGCAGCGGCAAGGCGCAGTGGCGCATGTTCACGACGCAGCTTGAGACAGATGCAAAAGCCCGCATCCGCACCGAACAGGAACTCGAGCAGGCAATCGACTGTGAAGAACTCGCCGTGTACTTCCAGCCGGTCGTGGATGCTCATACGCACCGGATGATCGGTGCCGAAACGCTGCTGCGCTGGAAACACCCGACGCGCGGGCTCGTCTTCCCGGATCAGTTCATCGAACTGGCAGAAGACAATGGCATGATCACGCGCATGGGCGAATGGGTGATCCGTGCGGCCATGGCCGAAGCAGCGCGTTTGCCGGACGATATCAAGATCGCTGTGAACATTTCGCCGCTGCAGATCCACTCGGCGACCCTACTGTCTACGATCGTCAATTCGCTCGCGGCGCACAAGATTGCGCCCGGCCGGCTTGAGCTTGAGATCACCGAGTCGGTGCTGATGACCGACACCGAGTTCACGCTGAAGCGGTTGCACCAGCTGAAGAATCTCGGCGTGCGCATTGCGCTCGATGATTTCGGGACCGGTTATTCTTCTCTGAGCTATTTGCGCTCGTTCCCGTTCGACAAGATCAAGAT
>DNFL01000273.1:0-500 GCA_003486945.1 Hyphomonas sp.
GCCCTGACGCGAAGAGCTATGTCGTCCGGGTCAGCGGTTTCATGACGTCATGGACAGCTAATCGCGATTTAAATTATCGATAATATCGCAAAAGGTCAAATGGAAGACCGAGGCTTGCTAAGAGAGATCTATCCTTGATCTCGCGAGCTGGTATCTGAAATCTTTAGCAGCGGGTGCCGCCGATTGCCGTACGCCGCCGGCGTGAAAGAAAAGGTGGCCACCCAAAAGCGAGCGGCCACCGTGTTGTTTGAAGAAATCGTCTTTGTGCGGCATGTTCTTGGGGCGGCTATCAACCGGCTCAAACGGAGTGCTGCCTATGCCCCTTTCAGAGACTTATAACCCTTCAGTCCACCCGCAATGAGTTTTGCATTGGTGTAGCCCATTTCCCGCAGTGTATTCGCGGAAAGCGCGCCGCGATTGTACGCGTTGCAGTAGCACAAAATCACGGTGTCCCGGTCGGGAATTATGGCCTCGATGTTCATTTCGAGCTTTCCGCGGCT
>DNFL01000273.1:739-8215 GCA_003486945.1 Hyphomonas sp.
GTTCATTTCGAGCTTTCCGCGGCTCAGATGAAGCGAGCCGGGAATGTGGCCTGCGTCGTGCTCCTCCTTGTCCCGTATGTCCAGGACGATCGCGCCTTCTTGTTGCAGGCGGTCAACTTCGCACGGTGCGACTTCTTCAACTTTGGCCCGAGCGGCGTCCGCCAAGGCCTGAAACTTTTCGGAGTAGTTCATGGATGTCATGCCTTTCTGGCTTGGTATCTGTCGGGGAGCCGCCTGAGCAACAATGCGAAACGTTGAATGAAGAAAGCGGTCAGCCATCTGCTTGCCGCCACGCATCCTCGAGCGCGCTGCTGATCGCAGCAAAGGATTGAGGTTGTTCCGGATCTAATGCGTCCGTAACGAGCCGAAGATAGTCCAGAACACTCTCAGGGCTCACGATGCCGCGCGCATGTAAGTCCAAGGCCCGGCGGAAGAACCGCATCAGAAACTCCTGTTCACTAAGTGTTAGGTGAGTGGCGCAAGGTCCGGGCGTATCTTTCATCTTCATTAGACCTCTGCTTCGGGGGTAACTGACCAGGACGGACAGATTGGGCGTTTTGAAAAGTTCCTGATGACCAAGGCGGATGGACAGTCGCTCACTATTTCAATGATGTCCCGGCCGGTGAAGCTTTTTTGTCCACCGGCCAGGTATCAATGCTTACTTCGCTGCAATTTCCGTCAGCCGCAGGTAAGGGCGCAGTTCCTGCCAACCCTGTGGGAAGAGAGATGCGGCTTCTTCATTTCCGATCGAGGGAGGAATGATCACCTTGTTGCCGGGCACCCAATCGGCCGGCGTCGCAATCCGGTTGGCATCGCTTGCCTGCAAGGCATCGATCACACGCAGGATTTCGTCGAAATTGCGCCCGACACTCATCGGATAGGTCATGGTGAGGCGGATCTTCTTCTTCGGATCGATAATGAAGACCGAGCGGACCGCCGCTGTCTCGCTTTGCTCTGGGTGGATCATGTCGTAGGTGCGAGCGAGAACGAGATCCTCATCTGCGACAATCGGGAACTGAAGATCCGTTTGCTGAGTGTCGTTGACGTCATCAATCCACTTCAGGTGTTCCTCGACAGAATCCGTCGACAAGCCGAGTGGCTTGACGTTTCTGTCTGCAAACTGCTTTGCGAGCTGAGCCGTGCGCCCCATCTCAGTCGTGCACACCGGTGTGAAATCAGCCGGGTGGGAGAAGAAGAAAACCCAACTGTCTCCGGCCCATTCGTGGAAGCTGATCGGGCCTTTGGTAGATGCGATCGTGAAGTCAGGGGCGGTATCGCCGATACGAAGTGACATGGGAGGTTCCTTTGTGATGCTGATTTGCGATGGAAGTGGTGGCGCTGATCTTGTTGCGCACTCTTTAAGTGGCAAATAGAATGCCACTTATCTAATCGAATTTGCCTGCGTGAGCTATTCAATTCTTTGATGGCTTCGTATCAGGTCAATCGGTGGGCTGAGTGGCAGCGGTGTAGGAGCCGTGGCAGGCAACGCACTTGCCGGTTACGAGTGACACCCGCTCCTGAAGTTCTTCGATGGATTCGGTCTCAGCTGCGTCAGCAAGGGCGGAGAAATCACTGCGAAGGGACTGGCTGATTTGTGAGAAGCCTTCCGGTGCCTTTTTGCGGAGTTGCTGTCCTATTGTGTCAGGAGCCCGGCGCGTGCTTTGCGCCAGTGCGATTTCTTTGACCCACTCTCTGTCGGATTCCGCCAGAGCCGAGTTCAGATTTTGTAGATCAACCAAAAACTCCAGAATCTGGCTCTGGATATGAGCACGTTCTTCGACGGTAACGGCGAAAACTGTTCGGGTTTCAGCAACAAGCGAGTCCGAACCGCTGGCTGCGGATTCCGCAGCCGCCGGAGAAGGCGCATTGAGGGCAGGGGCTTGTGCCGGTGACAGCTGAGAGAATGCGACGGCCAATGCGGCGCCGCAGGCGCCGCCTCCGACAAAAATCAAGCCTGTCCGTAGAAAGGTCATAGTCTCAGTTTCCTTGGGTTTCTGTATCAGAAGCTCAGTATCTGGACATCGGGCGAGGCAATTAGCTGGCCGATGTCATCAGGTTTAGCCGCGCCGACACCGTTGATCAGGGCTTCCTTTCCAAAACTACGATTGGGCAAATAGATCGCGCACACGTCAACCTGCACGCCATCGGCAATCAAAGCCTTCAGAAGACCTTGCGGAGCGGCGCCTTGTGGCTGCAAAGGCGTCGTTGCGCTCTCGGGCGGCTCCAACAATGCGAGGTCACCGCCAGCGCTACAAAGCAAGATCCGTGGGGCCTAACCGGCTGCCTTTGCGCTTTTGGTGAGAATCAGGGCCATCAACTGAGTTTCAGCATCGCCGCTCGTGATGACCGTTAGCATCGAACCTGTCTCCACCAGTTTTGGACTAGCGCTTTCGGAGTTTGCAGTCGCGCAGGCGGCGAGTGCCGATGCGGCAAGTGCCGCTGCGATTTGTGAAAACTTGTGCATGGATTAGCTCCTCTGATGGCCGTGGCCGCGCCCGCGTGATGAGCAACGCTCGAAGGCGGGTAGATGATTGTCGGCGGAGGCATCTCTCAACGCGCGCAGCACCGAAGAAATGTCCGGATGGGCTTGGACACTCGGGAGCAATTGCTCATCATAAAGGCGGACATTCTCGATTTCAGCCGCCACACCTATCTGGCAAAGTTCGGCCAAATTCAGGGAGCGCGTTGCCGAGTCTGGTTGTGACTCGTCCAGCGGAACCGGAACGCCATAGCGTGCATAGATTCCCAGCAGGGCATCGATGTGACGTTGCTCTGCCAGCGCAATATTGACGAAGGGGCGCACCTCGCCGAACCGTTCGAGGACGACCTGATAGGTAGCCAGAGCTTGGCGCTCGTCTGCGAGTGCGAGGTTTAGAGCTTCGACGACGGCGACGGGCAAGGGTGACCTTGTTTCCGCAGTCGCTGTCAGAGAGAGAGCAACTGCAGTGGCCGCGACACAACCCCGAACGCCGCGCCCGCGCAGGTGTCCGTTTGGTTTCATGTTCATCTTACTCATCCGTCATATTCATTCTTGTTGGAGCCGACTGTCTGTAATCACAGTAGGGCGTCCTCAAAATTGCCGTATCATAGCTAGCTTCAGGTTGGTCTGAGGTGACGAATCCGTCAGTCCCAAGAGGACTTCAGTGGTAAGCGACCAGTTTTTTGCGACAGCAATTGTTGCGAACGGGCCGGCCTGTTGACTTTGCTCGGACGCTGCTCGGAGATCGTCGGTCGAGCCGTAGTCGCTGTAGATTTCAAGGCCGAGACTTCGTTTGCCATTAAGTCGATAGGCCAATTGACCTCGTGTTTGCAGAAAAACGCCACTGCGCGCCGCGTCTCCTATCTCTTTAGAGCCAAGAGCGACGGCTCTGACTCGCCAGCGTTCGGCAAGACTGAACTGGTTAGACCAATCAAGCCGAACGGTCGCCGGGCGACCGTCATCGCGCACCCTTGCATCGAGTCTCAGGCCGCTTTGCCAGTCCTGGTCATCAGGTGTCACCTGCCAGAAAAGCTGAACACCCAGCAGGTCGAAGTCCAAGTCTGTTGTGGCGGTCTCACGCGATTGCGCAATAACGCGCAACATCCAGTCATCGTTCAGGGACACCTGGGCGTGCAGCCTGTGGGCGACATTGCCTGTGTCAGGATCAAACCCGATCCTGTACTCGAGGGACTTGTGGTCTGCCTCAATCTCCGGACCGAAAACGCCGGATGTATTCTGCGCATGCGCCGAGCTACAAATCGCGAGGGCAGCTATGACGTAAATTCCGGTATGACGCCCGCGCCGAACGTCCTCGCACTTCCACCGGGCTGAGGCTTTCAAAGCCATCATATAAATAGCTTGATGAAGAAGCCGAGCAGGATCACGGCGGCCACACCGAGCGCCCACAGTCCGACAAACCAGGCGAGTTCTTTTGGGCCTGTTTTTTCGATATGCTTGCGATCCTGTTCTCTCATCAGTGGTATCCCGCTTCGGGGTCGACCTTGCCGCGGAACACCCAGTAGGAGTATGCGGTGTAGGCGATGATCAGGGGAAGGAGGATCGCGGCGCCAACCAGCATGAAAGAGAGGCTTGCGTTAGGGGCGGCCGCTTCGTGGATCGTAACCGCACGCGGCACGATGTATGGCGCGATACCGATGCCGAGCCCTGCAAAGCAGAGCGCAAAGAGTCCGATAGCTGTCGGAAAGGGCACTTGATCCCGCTTTGTGAGCAAACTCCAGGCAAGGATGCCCGCCAGGATCGCGGTCAGCGTAGGCACGGGCATCACGAACAGCAGGTGCGGGAAGGTGAACCAGCGTTCTGCGATGTCTGGAGACAGGAAGGGTGTCCAGATACTGACCACACCGACAAAGACGAGGGTTGCAAGAGCTGTCTTTCGGGCAAGCGTATAGGACTGATCGCGCAAGTCACCTTCCGTTTTGAGAACCAGCCAGGTGGTTCCGAGCAAAGCGTAGCCTGCTGTCAATGCGATGCCGCAAGTCACGGTGAACGGCGTCAGCCAATCCCACCAGCCGCCGCCATAGGCCCGCCCGTCGACTTCTATGCCTTGAACAAAGGCACCGAGAACGATGCCCTGGCAGAAGGTGGCAATCAGTGAGCCAAAGAAGAATGACCGGTCCCAGATCTTCTCGTGCGCCTTATCGCGCCAGCGATACTCGAATGCCACGCCGCGGAACACGAGTGCCAGAATCATGATGATGAAGGGCGCGTAAAGCGCTGGCATCACGATCGCATAGGCTAGCGGGAATGCGGCCATCAGACCTCCGCCACCAAGGACAAGCCAGGTCTCGTTGCCGTCCCAGACTGGGGCGACAGAATTCATCGCGGTGTCTCGGTCCTTGTCGGATTTGAGGAATGGAAAAACGATGCCGATCCCTAGGTCAAACCCGTCGAGGATGACATAGATGAATATCGCGAGGGCGAGCAGTCCGGCCCAGATCCATGGAAGATCAAACATGCGCTGCTCCTATTCTGCAGGGATTGCGTCGGGACGAAGGGAGGCCAAGCCAGTCGTTCCCGCGGCGCGGGTCGGACCTTCGTCCAGAGGTTCGAGTGACCCAGGCGGCTTGTTCATCATCTTCAGGATGTAAAGCGTGCCGGCTCCGAACAGGGCGAAGTAAACCACAACAAATGCAAGGAAGGATGCCGCGACGGCCGGTGCTGCTACCGGCGCCAGGGAGTCTGACGTCGTGAGCAAGCCATAGATGGTGTAGGGCTGGCGTCCCACCTCGGTCGTAACCCAACCGGCCAGTACGGCGACGAAACCGGATGGTCCCATCAGCATCGCTGCGCGGTGGAACCACGGCGCATCATAGAGCTTACCTCTCCAGCGCAGGAAGAGGCTCACGGCGCCCACCAGCACCATCAGGGTGCCGAGGCCAACCATGATCCGGAAGCTCCAGAAGACGATGCCGACCGGGGGTTGGAGTTCGTCAGGTACAGTGTCGAGACCTGCAAGCGGAGCATTCATATCGTGCTTCAGGATCAGGGAAGAGACTTTCGGAATGCCAACGGCATAGTCGAGCCGCTGCTCTTCATCATTCGGGATGCCGAAAAGATAGAGCGGGGCGCCGTCCGGATGGCTCTCATAGTGACCCTCCATGGCCATCACCTTCACGGGCTGATGTTCCAGCGTATTGATGCCATGGAAGTCGCCGGCAACCACCTGGATCGGTGCAACGATCGCGGCCATCCACATGGCCATGGAGAACATCTTGCGTGCTTCCGGGTTGGTGCGGTTGCGCAGGAGGTGCAGGGCACCAACGGCGCCCACCACGAACGCGGTGGTGAGATAGGCTGCCAGTACCATGTGAACGAGTCGGTAAGGGAATGACGGATTGAAGATGATCGCGATCCAGTCTTCCGGCACGAATTGGCCAGCCTCATTGATCCCATAGCCGGCGGGTGTCTGCATCCAGCTGTTCACCGAAAGGATCCAGGTCGCGGAAAGAAGTGTGCCGAAGGCGACCATGACCGTTGCAACGAAATGCAGTGACTTGGAAACTCGGCCCATTCCGAACAGCATGACACCGAGAAAACCCGCCTCTAGGAAGAAGGCCGTCAGAACTTCATAGGCCATCAGTGGACCGATCACAGGCCCCGCCTTATCCGAAAAAACGCTCCAATTGGTTCCGAACTGATAGGACATGACGATGCCGGACACGACGCCCATGCCAAAGGCAACGGCAAAGATCTTCCGCCAGTATTTGAAAAGGTTCAGGTATACAGGCTTGTTCGTCTTGAGCCACATACCTTCCAGCACCATCAGATAGCTGGCGAGCCCGATGGAGAAGGCCGGAAAGATAATGTGGAACATCACCGTGAAAGCGAACTGCGCACGCGCGAGGACGAGAGCATCGAGGGTTTCAATCATCGGTGTTTCTCCGGAATTTGACGGCGGCCGATAAAACAGGTATTCAAAATACCACTTAAGCGCCTGGTGCGGTCTGGCAATATGAATCTTCTGTCCATCCGCCGCATGCGCGCGCTTGACGCAGGGAGGTACCAATTCAGCTTACAGCATATACCAATTATGCGCTCCGGACTTTGATGTTCTGCGCGCTTCACCCCGATAGGCTTGTCCGCGTGGAAGACGTTTCGAGCGCTTACGGAATTTCCAAAGCCCATTTGCTCAAAGCGGCCCGCCAGCTCGGTCAGCTTGGCTATCTTGAAAACCACCGGGGCCGCGCCGGCGGTATCAGGTTGGCAATGGCGCCGAGCAAAATCGTCATCGGAGAGGTCGTTCGCCATACCGAAGGCAATCTTGAGCTTGTCGAGTGTTTTAATTCCGATACCAATACTTGTCCCCTGATCGGTGTCTGCAAACTGAGCAACTTGTTTCGCACGGGGCTTCGCGCTTTTTTGGCTGAGCTTGACAAGGTGACACTTGAAGACATTGCCTCTGACAGGCGCAAGCTGCTCTTGCGTCTCGGCGGCATGGAAGCACGAACCTGACTTCGATCGCGGTATCAGGTAAAGCGTCATGCGTGCGGAGACCTGATTGCGGACTGCGCGCGTCTCGTGATCCACCAGACTACGATCACCATGATAGGTGTCAGGCCCGCAAGAAAAATCGCATCATTGACAATGATATCCGGGAGGCCCTTCAGGAGAATTCCTGTCAGGCCAACGAGGTAGTAGGTGATAGCAGCGACTGAGAGCCCTTCCACGGCTTGAGCCAGATGGACTTGCTGGCGCGCGCGCCATTCCATGGATTGAAGCAGCTTCTGGTTCTGCTGCTGAACCGAGTGATCAAGCCGGGTCCGCGTCAACGCCATGGCGCTGGAAACAGTTTCCGACACGGCGTCCAGGCGTCTTTCAAAAGCAGCAATGGTTTGGATGGCCGGGCCAAGTCGGTGTTCGATAAAACCCTTCAGTGTTTGGCGCTGACCGATGGGCTGCTCGTCGAGACTTTTGAGCCTTGCCAGTACGATGTCATAATAAGCCCGCGACGCTGCAAGACGGTAGCGAATGGACTC
>DNFL01000273.1:8420-13683 GCA_003486945.1 Hyphomonas sp.
ATGGACTCCTGCAGCGCCCCCGCCTCTGCAAGAAGGGAGGCAAGTTCGGAGATCGTGGAACCGAAACCTTCGGGTATATCAGTCGTAAGCTTTAATGTGGCGCCGGACGCCCGGAGTTCCAGCGTCTCAAGTATAGGCATTGCGCGCCGGACAGCTGGCAGCCCAAGAAGCGCAGCCATCCGATAGGTTTCAAGATCGATCAGCCTTTTGACGAACCGGCCTCTCGCATACGCATCTTCGAATTTGCCGCTGACGGCGTAAGTGATGAAACCATCTGGTGTGATCCTGAAGTCTGTAGAGACCTCCACTCCGGGAAACATCGCGCGTCCGCCAAAAAGGCGTACTGTGGGGGAAAAGCAAGATCGCGCTGCGTCAGCTTCTTTCGAGAGAATTATGTGGGCGCCGGCCAACTGGCGGCCCGGGGTGGTGCTGAGCCGTGTGATCAGTTCTTTCGCGCTATCTGCATGGCCGATGAAAGTTACTGAGACAAACTCGGTGTGACGCTCAAAGCGAAGGATACCGTTGTCGAATTCGCTGATCTGATGACGGCTATTTGTGTCGAAAGGGGTGGGCCATGCCGATGGAGCTGAGCCTCTGTCGTCGATCACCCAATGCCAGACATCGGATGTTTCCAAGGGGATCGCGAGAGGTGGCCGTGCATGAGCTTCGGCCTGGATCAGGTCCCGGTCGGGATGTTGCTCCATCCGGGGAGTATCAGGCGTCATGGCGTAGACGACAATCCAGCTATCTTGAGCGAAGGGCAGGGTGAAGAAGCCGGCTCTGTCGTCATGGCGGTCCTTTCGAAGGCTGTGCGTGCGCACTCCGCATCCAGGTCCTGGATCGCTTCGAACTGGTGAAGATAGACCTTGCCGGTCAGCTCTTCGAGAAAGTGTGTCCGCTTCAGCCGGTCCATGACAGGGCCTTTGACTTCAGAGAGGTGAAGCGTCACTCCTGCATCCTTCAGGCGGTGATTGATGGATTCGAGGCTTTCTAGCCCGCTTGCATCAATGTGGTTGACCGCCGGGCACATCAGGATGAGGTGTTTCAGGTCGGGCCGGTTGCTGAGGACGCAATAGACCGTGTCCTCAAGGAAGCGCGCATTGGCAAAGTAGAGGCTTTCATCAATCCGTATCGTGATGATGTGCTCTGGTGTCACCACGGCATGGCGATTGACGTTCCGGAAGTGATGGGTTCCGGGAACCTGGCCGACAAGCGCGAAGTGCGGCCGGCTTGTGTTGTAGAGGTGCAGAACGAGTGACAGGACGACGCCGCTTGTCACGCCGATTTCAACACCTGCAGAAAGGGTCACGAGGATGGTGGTCGCCATCGCGGCAAAGTCAGTCTTCGAATAGTTCCAGACTGTCCGGATGGCTGCGAAATCAACAAGCGTGAGCACCGCAACAATGATCGTGGCGGCAAGAACGGCCTGAGGCAGGAAGTAGAGGAAGGGGGTGAGGAAGAGGGTTGCGAGCGCGATCCCTATCGCGGTGAACGCACCGGCTGCCGGTGTTTCTGCGCCGGCATCGAAATTGACAGCCGAGCGGGCGAGGCCTCCGGTTACAGGGTAGCCGCTTGAAACCCCCGCCGCCAGGCTGGCGGCGCCGAGGCCGATGAGCTCCTGGTTGGGATTGACCCGCTGCCGGCGCTTGGCGGCCAGCGTCTGGGCAACCGACACGGATTCCACAAAACCGATGAGGCTGATCAGGGCGGCAGAGCCGAGAAGCTGCGTCCACACCTCCCGGTCAAATGCCGGCAGGCCGAGCGCAGGCAGATCGCGTGGCACGTGGCCTAGGATTTTTACGCCCTGCTCGTGCAAGCCAAATGCAGACACCACTACGATGCTGGCGGCGACCGCGAAGATCGGTCCTGCGCGGGCAATGAGTGTGGCCGCCTTGTCCCCAAGTCCCAGGCGTCTGAGCAAGGGTTTGAGGCCTGCGCGGGCCCAGAACAGGAAGGCCAGAGACGAAAGTCCGATCACCAGCGTCGGCAGGTTTATCGCATCAAGGGATCCTGCCAGAGACATAAGAAGTTCAAGAAGGTTGTGGCCCTCTGCCGGCACGCCCAGGATATGCTTCAGCTGAGAAGCGGCAATGATTATGCCTGAAGCGGTGATGAACGCCGAGATCACCGGATGGCTTAGGAAGTTGGCGAGAAATCCCATCCGGAAGAGACCGAAAGCCAGCAGCATCAGGCCGGACAGGACCGCAAGGATCATGGCCGCTTCCATATACTGCGCTGTTCCGGATGCTGCGATCTTGCCGGCGGCAGCCGCCGTCATTAGGGACAGGATCGCCACGGGGCCAACCGAAAGCGTCCGGCTTGACCCGAAGACTGCATAGACGATCAGTGGAAGGATCGATGCATAGAGGCCGACCTGTGGGGGGAGCCCCGCCAGCATCGCATAGGCGAGCGATTGCGGAATCAGCATGATCGTCACGATCAAAGCCGCCAGAAGATCATTCGTCAGCGTTTCGCCCTTGTAGGTACGGCCCCAGTCAAGGATCGGCAGGTATCGCGACAGGCGAAAGGTCATAGGGTTTGCCCTAAGGAACAATGTTGAGAGGGGGGCAGAAAGGGTCAGGCGACTTTGGAGGTCGCCTTGTTGCTCAGGGCAGGCTGGGCTTCATGCTCGGCAGGCCGGTGCGGAAGAATAGTCGGCCGCGCAAGTGTTTCGGTGCCCTTGAGCATCATGTCGAAATAGATCGCCGGAAGCATCTTCTCTTTCAAGAACCAGGCGGCCCGCGTGGGCTTCGTACCATCGAGCATCCATTTGGGAACAGACGGATCCAGTTTTCCCCCATAAGCGAATTCTGCGAGCACGATCTTGCCGCGCTCCACAGTCAGCGGACATGACCCATAGCCATTGTAGACAGCCGTCGGCGCCTTTCCGTCGATTACGCAAAGAACATTGTGCGCACATACGGGCGCTTGTTTGCGCACCGCGGCTGCAGTCTTGGCGTTGGGTGTTGAGGCTGCATCTCCGAGCGAGAAGATGTTGCCATACTTGGTGTGCTGAAGCGTTTCGGCATTCACATCGATCCAGCCTGTGCTGTTTGCCAACGGGCTGTTACGAATGAAGTCCAGCCCAACCTGGGGCGGACACACGTGCAGCATGTCGAAGGTCTTTTCTTCGCGGCGTACATTGCCGCTTGCATCCTTGATCTCGAACAAGGCCTTTTTCGCTGGGCCGTCTACGGCGACCAGCGTCTCGTTGAAGTTCAGGTCGATGTTGTACTTTTTCACATACTCCATGAGCGCTGGGACATAGTCCTTTACGCCAAACAGGACAGCGCCCGCATTGTGAAAGGATACGTCGATATTCTTCAGGACGCCGCGTCTACGCCATGCATCGCAGGCAAGGTACATCGCTTTCTGCGGAGCGCCGGCGCATTTGATGGGCATCGGCGGCTGGGTGAACAGGGCTCTGCCCGAGCCAACAGATTGCACAAGGTCCCAGGTATAAGGCGCCATGTCGAAGCGGTAGTTCGACGTCACGCCATTGCGACCAAGTGATTCCTTTAGCCCCTCGATCGCATCCCAATCGAGTTTGAGACCGGGGGCTGCGATAAGGGCGCGGTAACCAATAGCTGTGCCATCTTCGAGAACGACCTCATTACGATCTGGTTTGAAGCGGGCGCAGGCGGCGGGGATCCACTTCACGCCTTTCGGAATCAGCCCGTCCATGGCGCGAACTGTATCTTCCCGCTTGAACACACCGCCGCCGACGAGTGTCCAGCCGGGCTGATAGTAGTGATCCGTTCGCGGATCTATAATGGCGATGTCGAGACCTGGCCGCCGTTTGAGAAGACTTGATGCGACAGAGATACCTGCCGCGCCCGCACCGATAATCAAAACATCATGTGTTGGCACCCGGCCAATCCCCGCGTCCGCTGACTTGTCGCGCGCTTCAAGGCGTGGTCGCAGGGCTGCGAGGTCGTATCCTGCAGAGCTGGTCGTCTTGAGAATCGCATCCACGGACAAATGTCCGGCCTGCGTCAGCGCCCACAAAGTCGCAGATCGTGTGCCGGTCCTGCAGAAGGCAAGCGCTGGAGCGGGCATTTCATGCAGCGCTTCGGCGAACATTGCCACGTCTGCATCGGACAGTTGGCCTGGTACAATTGGAATGTAGCACACCTCAAGGCCATGACGCTGCGCGGCTTCAGCGATCAGTTCATGCCCAGGCTGGTCATCGCTTTCGCCATCGGGCCGGTTGATGATGATCGCCCGAAAGCCCTGAGCGGCGGCAAGGCCGACGTCCTGCGGGGTCAGCTGGGGCGATACGGAAATGTCGGGCGCAAGCGTCTTGATGTTCATGGCAGTCTCCTCCTTTTTTCCGGCCTCAGAGCGCGTTGATTGGGATTTTCATGTAACGCTGGCCATTGTCTTCGGGCTCGGGCAGGTCGCCGGCTCGCATGTTGATCTGCACCGAAGGCAGGATCAGCTTCGGCATGGCGAGCGTGGCGTCGCGGGTCGTGCGCATCTTGATGAATTCATCGCGCGATGTTCCGGATTTGACGTGAATGTTCGCCTGTTTCTCTGCGGCGATCGTCGTTTCCCAGACATATTCGTTGCGGCCGGGCGCCTTGTAGTCGTGGCACAGGAACACACGCGTTTCGCCCGGCAGCGCGAACAGTTTCTGGATGGAGTCGTAGAGCGTACCGGCATCTCCGCCCGGGAAGTCGCAGCGTGCGGTCCCGAAATCCGGCATGAAGATCGTATCGCCCACAAAGAGGGCGTCTCCGATCAAGTGGCTCATACAGGCGGGGGTGTGCCCGGGTGTATGGATAGCCCGGGCTTCGAGGTTGCCGATCTTGTAAGTTTCCCCGTCCTGAAACAGGTGATCGAACTGACTGCCATCAGTGTGAAAGGACTGACCTTCATTGAAGATCCGGGCAAAGACTTTCTGGACCGTCGAGATGTGCGCGCCGATCCCGGTCTTGCCGCCCAGCTCGCGTTGAATATGCGGCGCTGCCGTCAGGTGGTCGGCATGCACGTGCGTGTCGATGATCCATTCACAAGTCAGGCCTTGCTCACGAACGAAAGCAATCATCTTGTCGGCAGAGTCGGTTTTCGTGCGGCCTGAAGCCTGGTCGAAGTCGAGAAGGGAATCTACGACCGCACAAACTTTGGTCTCCGGATCGGCGACGACATAGCTGATTGTATTGGTAGCTTCATCGAAGAAGCCGGTCACATTGGGCTTGGTCATTTTCGGGTCCTCTTAATTTCAGGAAACGGGGCGGGCGAATACGCCGTATCCGCCTGT
>DNFL01000273.1:13898-14229 GCA_003486945.1 Hyphomonas sp.
CCGCCTGGGCGATGCGTCTGCTTGGCTGGGCGTGGAGGCTGTTTTTGGGATAGGCTTTTGGTTTGGCCGAGCATGACGGCGCAGACGGCATCCACCATTTCCCGAAGACGCGGCGCGTCGGACAGTTGATAGAATACGACCTTGGATTCACGCCGCGTCACAACGAGGCCGTCTTCGCGTAGCTTGCCCAACTCCCTGGAAAGGCGAGGTTGTTTGATGCCGAGGCGTGCTTCCATGTCGCCGACCGACATTTCCTGCTGGCGCAGCTGGCAGCAGATCGTCAGCCGGGCTGGGTGAGCGAGCGCTTTCAGAAGGGCGGTCGCCTCGTCAG
>DNFL01000272.1 GCA_003486945.1 Hyphomonas sp.
CGGCCCCGGCACCAACCCCGAGCAGCTGTTCGCGGCCGGCTACTCGGCCTGCTTCATCGGCGCGATGAAGGCCGTCGCCGCGAAGCAGAAGATCAGTCTGGCGGCCGACGTGTCCATCACCGCCGACGTGGCCATCGGCCCGATGACCGGCAAGCCCGGCGCCTTCGGCATCGCGGTGGCGATGGCGATCAGCGTCCCCGGCATGGACAAGGCCGCCGCCGAGGCGCTGGTGAAGACCGCGCACGAGGTCTGCCCCTACTCCAACGCCACCCGCGGCAACATCGACGTGACGCTGACCCTGGCCTGACCGCTGCGCCACAACCCTCCTACCGGTGCGTTGCATGGCGGCTGGCCAGAAATTATCAACAAAATTTGGCTTTAGCGCTCACCCTAATTCAACACTTAGCTAGTGTTTTTATCTACTTCCCCCACAGCTGTTTGACACGGGCATCCCGCCCGCAGCTGAGGCGGTAGTAGGTGTAGCGCACCGAGTTTTTCTTGTAGTAGTCCTGGTGGTAGTCCTCGGCCACGTAGAAGGGGCCGGCGAGAACGATCTGCGTCACGATGGGCTCGGGGAAGGGCTTGCTCTTCTCCAGCGCCGACAACGAGGCCCGCGCCGCCTTCAGCTGAGCGTCGTCCGTCGCGAAGATCGCCGTGCGGTAGGGAGACCCGCTGGCGCAGAACTGCCGATCCCTGGTCGTCGGGTCGATGGTGCGCCAGAAGTGATCCAGCAGTTGCGCGTAGCTGACCTTGTCCGGGTCGTAGACGATCTCGACCGCCTCGGCATGGCCGGTGGACTTGCCGGTTACTTGTCGATACGTGGGGTTCGGCACGTGGCCGCCGATGTAGCCCGAGGTGGTGGACAGCACGCCAGGCACCTTGTCGAAATCGGCCTCCACGCACCAGAAGCAGCCGCCGGCGAAGATGGCAGTTTCCTCATGTGCTGCGGGCGCGGGTCGCGGGACGAGATCGGCGGATGCGGGCGCCGGAGCAGCGGCATTGCTGCAGGCGGTGAGGAAGAACGCGGCGATGAGGGCGAAGCGCATGGCGGACCTCCGGGCTGGGTGCTCCGTATAAGGGGCTTCGAGACGGGAGTCGCCAGACACAATGATGTGAGGCGTGCGCCCTATTCCTTCTCCGCCTGCCACACCACTTCCCCGCCGATGACAGTCATCACGGCGCGGGCTTTCAGGATTTCGCCTTCGGGGATGGTCATCAGGTCGCGGTCAAAGACGGTGAAGTCTGCGAGTTTGCCCGGCTCGATGGTGCCGAGGGCTTCTTCCTGGAAGGCGGCATAGGCCGGCCAATAGGTGAACAGCATCAGCGCCTGCTGACGGGAGAGGGCTTCTTCCGGGTGCCAGCCTTCGGCGGAGAAACCGGCGAGGTCCTTGCGGGCTATGGCGGCGTAGAATTCGATCAGCGGCGAGCCGACTTCGACCGGGGCGTCCGAGCCGCCGGCGATGATAGCGCCGGCTTGCAGGAGGCTCGCCCAGGCATAGGCGCCGCGCAGCCGGTCCATGCCGAGGCGGGCGGGCGCGAAGAACAGGTCGCCGATGGCATGGCTCGGCTGCATCGAGGGGATGAGACCGCTGCGCGCGACGCGGTCGATATCTTCCGGAGCGAGCACCTGTGTGTGTTCGATGCGCCAGCGTTCGGCCGGGCCATAGCCGCCGGTCTCGTAGGCTTCAAGGATGCGGCGGTTGGCCAGGTCGCCGATGGCGTGGATAGCGAGCTGCACATTTGCCACCTTGGCGCGCGCCATCAGGTCTGCGAGGCGGTCATCATCTATGAGCGAGAGGCCGGTGGATTCCGGGCGGTCCGCATACGGAGCAAGCAGCTGTGCGCCGCGGCTGCCGAGCGCGCCGTCCATGTAGAGCTTCACGGCGCGGTTGGTGATCGTGTCCGTCTCATGGAGGCGTTTTGAGGCGAGGTCCATGCCGGCTTCGTCGAAGGCGTTGTAGAGGCGCAGCGGCAGATGGTTTTCGCGGTTAAGGCGTTCGAGCAGCGGGGCGTGGGCCGGATCGACGCTCATGTTGTGCACGCCGGTCCAGCCGCGCGCGGCATAGGTTTCGGCGCCGGTCTGGTAGGCTTTCAGGAGATCGGCTTCGGAAGGCTCGGCGGCGAGTTTCATTACCGGCGTCATGGCATTGTCGATGACGATGCCAGTAGCCTTGCCGTCCGGGCCGCGTTCGACTTGGCCGCCGGCAGGGTCCGGCGTTTCGTCGTAGATGCCGGCAGCCTTGAGGGCGAGCGTGTTGGCGACGAGGGCATGGCCGTCGGCGCGCACATAGATGACGGGATTGTCCGGGCTGACCATGTCGAGATCGGCGGCGGACGGCATGCGCCCTTCCGGCCAGCCGGTTTCGATCCAGCCCGCGCCGAAGAGAACTTCAACCGGTGCCATGCCTTGCAGCTCGACCTCGGTGCGGGTGACCAGCTCGTCAATGGAGGCAGTGCCTTCGAGATTGAGCGACAATTCGCGCTGGCCGATGCCGAGAAGGTGGGCATGGGCGTCGGTGAAACCGGGGAACATGACGGCGCCGCCGAGATCGATGATGTTGAGTTCGCCCTCATCATCACCCCAGTCGGCGGACATCGGTGGGATAGTCGCTATGATGCGGCCATCGGCGCCGACGATGACGCCTTCGACCGTCGCGGGATCTTCGAGGCCGGTATAGATGAGGCCATTGGTGAAGACGGTGATCTTGCCGGTGTCTGCAGGCTGGGCCGGGGCAGAGCCCGAACAGGCGGCAAGGGTCGCAGCGGCGGCAAGCAGGATGAGGCGCATCGGGAGGCTCCGGAAGGTGTTGGCCTCATCTGTCATGGATTTTGGGGCCGCACAAAACAAAAACGCCGGACCTTTCGGACCGGCGTCTGGATGGGGTTTCCCGAGAGGGAAAAGGATCAGGCGGCGGCCTTCTTGGCGATGTCGCGCTTGATCTTCTGGGCCTTGGCCGAGAGGGTATCTTCCTTGGCCTTGGCCAGGAAAGCGTCGAGGCCGCCGAGCTTGTCGACCGTGCGAAGGGCTTTCGCAGCGATGCGCATGCGGAAATCCTGGTTCAGGGTCTCGGAATGCAGCGTGACCTGCACGAGATTCGGCAGGTAGCGACGCTTGGTCTTGATCTGGGAGTGGCTGACGATATGGCCAACCATCGGCTTGGTGCCTGTGAGTTCACATTCGCGGGACATGGCCTCGCTCCGGGGTAATTAGGGCTGAATCTGATCTGAAGGCGCGCTCCTACAGGCAGGGGGCGCCTCCTGTCAACCACGGCGAATCAGGTTCAGGCTGCCAGAAACGGGCTGACTGTCACGGGATGTCATCTTATGTCAGTGGGCGGGGCGGGCCAAATGCGGCATGCTTGCGGCAAGCCTGTTCAGGCCGTGTTGGGAAGGGGCATCGTAGAAAGCTGGCATCCCTGCCCGCAGGAACTGAAAAAGGACGTACCATACCGATGAAGCGCGCCCTCCTCTTTGCTGCCGCCTCCCTTGCTGTACTGGGGGCTTCGACCGCCCAGACAGGGCCTCAAGGCGCCTCCACCGCCGTGCTGGCGAATGTCACGGCCGGCACACCGACCCGAATGGTTTACGAACTGGACGCCCGCGCGATGGTGTTCATCATCCCCGCCACCGGCCGGGCAACCTTTACCGTCGACATGAAGCCCGACACCTATGCGATCAAGTCGCGGGTGCGCACGACCGGGCTGGCCGATGTTTTCGTCAATTACGACATGTCGCTGAACGCTGAGGGCAAGACCCGGGCGGACGGCCTGAAGACCACGACCTATGTTTCCCAGAACAAGGACGGGAAAAAGAACCGCAGGGTCGAGCTGACGATGCACGATACCGGGTTCCGGATGACGGCCACCCCGAAATTCGGGAACCTGGGCGACCCGGCCGCAACGGCGGAGCAGGCAATCCTCGCCAATGACCCGCTGACGGCGCTGATCACCTTCGCGCTGGAGCCGCGGGCGGCGGGTGCCGATTCGTGCGGCGGGCCGATCAAGGTGTTCGATGGCCGGCAGCTGACCTACCTTCACCTGAAGCGCGGCAAGGCCGGCATGGTGAAACAGAAGACGCCCGGCTGGAGCGGCGACACGATCGAGTGCCATGTCACGATGGACAAGATCGCCGGCTACAAGAAGGGCGAGTCGAACAATGACACGCTGACCGGTATTTCCGGCCCGCTGCGCATGTACCTCGCCCCGCTGGAAAATGGCAGCCATGTACCGGTGAAGATCGTCGCGGATACCGACAAGGTCGGCAAGGTGACGCTGCAGGCCCGCACGCTGCGGTTCGAACCGCTGCCGGTGACGACGGCGCAGAAATAAATCCCGCAGGGAAATTCAGTCTTTCGGCAGGCCGCGCAGGGCGTTGATCAATCCTGCCATATCGTTCGGGAGCGGAGCTTCGAAGCGGAGTGTCCTGCCGGTGATCGGGTGGACGAAGCCGAGGACGGCGGCGTGCAGGGCCTGGCGCGGGAAGCTGCGGACAGCTTCGAGCGCGGCAGTGTGTGCCGGGCCTGATCCGAGAGCGGCGAGGCTGGACTGACGGCCATAGACAGGATCGCCGACAATCGGATTGCCGATATGCGTCATGTGCACCCTTATCTGGTGGGTGCGGCCGGTTTCGAGCCGGCATTCGACGAGCGCGGCGGCGGGAAGATGGCTCTGCTTGTCACGCACACCGAAGGTTTCAGCGACCTTGTAATGGGTGATGGCGCGGCGGGCGACCGGACTTTCGGGATTTCTGTGCACGGACATTTTCTTGCGGTCGCCGACCGAGCGGGCGATGGCTCCATCAACGGTGCCGGTAAGCGGGCGCGGAGCGCCGCGCGTGACGGCAAGGTACATGCGTTCGATATCATGGCGTTCGAACAGGGCGGCGAGGCCGGTATGGGCGGCTTCGGTTTTCGCAGCGACGAGGATGCCGCTGGTGAGCTTGTCGATACGGTGGACGATGCCGGGGCGTTCGACCCCGCCAATGCCGGAAAGCGTGCCCTTGCAATGGGCGAGCAGCGCGTTGACCAGCGTGCCGGTCTCGCTGCCGGGGGCCGGGTGGACGGCCATGCCTGCAGGCTTGTTGAGGACGATAAGGTGGTCGTCTTCGAACAGGATATCGAGCGGGATGGCTTCTGCCTGCGGCTCGGCGGGGACGGGCGGAGGCAGATCGATGGCGTAGAGGCTGCCGGATCTGACCGGAGCGCGGGCATTGGTTTCGGCCCTGCCGTCAACGGAAACCGCGCCTTCCTCGATCAGGGCTTTGGCGCGCGAGCGCGAGAGGCCATCGGCGCGGGCGCCGAGGAAAGCGTCGAGGCGCTGGCCAGCGTCTTCGGGGGTTGCGGTGATTTCAATCCGGTCCATGGAGCGGGCTTATAGACGAAGCAGGCGGCGTGCGTCATGCTGGCTTCACATAGCCCGGCCATAAGACCGGTGACTTTCCGGGGAGATACTCACATGACCAGACTGACCCGCCGCGGCTTGCTTGGCGGCGCCGCCCTTGGCACACTGACGCTGGCGGCCTGCAAAACCGCGCCTTCGGCCGCGCCCGCCTACGATGGCGCCCTTGCCTTCAATCACGGCGTGGCCTCCGGCGATCCCCTGCCCGGCGGCGTGATCCTGTGGACGCGGGTGACGCCGGTTTCGGGCAGCGGACCGGTGCCGGTGGTGTGGGAAGTGTTCGAGGCAGGCGCGCTTGCGGCGAGCGGCGAGACGGTGACCTCCGAAGCACGCGACTTCACGGTGAAGGTGGATGTGGGCGGGCTGAAGCCTTCTACGGACTATACATACAGGTTCCGGGCGGCGGCATCGGGCGGCGAGGTGATCTCGCCGGAGGGACGCACGCGCACGACGGCAGCGTCCGGCGACACGGCGGTGAAGCTCGCGGTGGTTTCCTGTTCCAACTGGCAGTTCGGCCTGTTCAATGCCTACCGGGCGCTGGCCGCCGAAGAAGGCCTCGACGCGGTCGTGCACCTGGGCGACTATCTCTATGAGTATGGCACGGACGGGTATGGCGGCGATGTCGCCGAAATGCTGGGCCGGCCGCATGATCCGCCGACGGAGATTATCTCGCTTTCGGATTATCGCCGGCGCCATGCGCAGTACAAGTCTGACCCCGACCTGCAGGCCGCGCATGCCGCTGCGCCGTGGATCTGCACCTGGGACGACCATGAGAGCGCCAACGACGCCTACCGGGCCGGCGCGCAGAACCATAATCCGGAAGAGGGCGAAGGCGACTGGAGCGAGCGCAAGCAGCGCGCACTGCAGGCCTATTTCGAATGGATGCCAATGCGTGAGCCGGTTTCCGGCGGGGTGACCTCGAAAGTCTGGCGCAGCTTTCGCTTTGGTGATGTCGCGACGATCCATGCCCTCGACTCGCGCCTGACCGGGCGATCGGATGCGCTGGACTGGGGCGCGGCGCTGGCAGGCGCGGAGGGTCAGCAGGAAATCGGGCTGCGCGTGATGCAGACGATGCAGGCCGCCTCGCATCCGGACCGCACGATGCTGGGCGCCGAGCAGGAAGCGTGGCTGGCCGCGGAACTGGCGGCGTCCGTAAACTCCGGCGCGAGCTGGCAGGTGCTGGCAAACCAGGTGGTGATGGCGCGCACGAAGCTGCCGGATTTCACCAGGCTGCTGACGCCGGAACAGGTGGCTGCTCAGGACATGCCGGAAGTGGTGGCCTTCATTCCGTTCACGGCGCTTGGGCTGCCGTGGAACCTGGATGCGTGGGACGGGTTCGTGGCGGCGCGCGAGCGGCTGTATGCGAGCGCGGGCGCGGCTGGCGCGCGGATGGTGGTGCTAGCAGGCGATACGCACACGGCCTATGCCAACGAGCTGTTCGACCTTGGCGGCGAGCGGCGCGGTGTGGAGTTTGCCTGCACCTCGATCAGTTCACCGGGCATGGGCGCCTATGTGAAAGCTGTGCCGGATCTCGGCCAGATGATTGCTGACGCGAATGACGAAATTGTCTGGCACGATCCGTTCGGCCACGGCTACACGCTGGTGACGCTGACGGCGGAGGAGGCACGCGGTACCTATCGCAAGGTATCGACGGTGTATGCCCGCGAGTTCACGACCGAGACGGTGGCGAGCTATACCTGCCGGATCGAGGACGGAGCTGTGACAGGCCTGTCGCCCGCCTAGTCGACAAGGCCCGCGAGCGTGGAACGGCCGCCATCAAGGACGATAGACTGGCCGGTCATGAATGCGGCCTGCGGCGAGGCCACATAGCGCACCGCTTCGGCGACTTCATCGGCGAGCGTGGCGCGACCGAGCGGCACGCGGCGGGTGGTCCATGTCTCTGCGCGTTCTTCGCGCGGGCGGATCGCGATGACGGCGTTGACGCGGATCGCATGCTCGGCAAGGCCAAGCGCGCCGGAGCGGACGACACCGAGGATGGCGCTCTGCGCGACGCCTTCGGTGAACCAGTTGGGCATCGAGGCAAGCGCGGCATAGCCGAGAACGAAAGTGATGGTGCCTTTCTGGCGCGAGCGTTCGACGCCGGCCTGCGGCAGGTCTTCCTGCTCGAGCAGCCGGTCGGCCACGACACGCAAGGCTAAGGCCGAGCCGCTGACGGCGCGGGTAATGGCTTTCTCGAATTTTTCCTGGGTGAAGTCGAGGATGTGATCGTTTTCCTCGATCTCTGGAACGATTACGGCATTGTCGATGCGGCCGAAGGCTTCGAGCGCGGCGGCGACGGCGTTGCGCAGGCCGAGGCGTGTGTGCAGGTCGCCGTGATAGGTCGCAGCGTCTTCACCATCGAGCGATTCGGCAGCTGCCTCGAGACGCTCCGCAGACGGATCGGCAACGAGGACGCGGTGGCCATCTTCCGCGAAGGTGCGCGCAATGGCCCCGCCGATTTCGCGGCCAAGCCCGAGAACGAGCGTTACGGGTTCACCCATTGTGGCGCGCTCCGGCAGGCGGCGCGCCGCGGTCTCGAAAACTCAGTTGCATGGGCCCGTACTCCGGAAGGCGGGTGTTACACCTGCCGTGTCCCGGCCAGTCCGCAAGAAGCGGGCCAAATAGGAGCGCGTCAGCTGGCCTTTAACTGTCGCAGCTGCTCCTTAATCCTGAGTTTCTGTCGTTTGAGATCCTTGATGGCCAGGCCGTCACCCGAGGGTCGTCTCTGCTCCTCGGTTATCTGTTCGTCCAGTTGGCGGTGCTTGGCAGCAAGCTCACTGATCCGACCATTGAGCGACATGGGCAGTCTCCTTGTTTTTCAGCACGGCCCTTGTGTGGCCGTTTCCTAACACTGCCACAGAGATGCGCCGGAGTCATGGAAAACCGGACCTGATTCACCAAACTGTTCGTTAATTGATCAGCGCACAGCGCGCCCGGCGGCCTTGCGGCGGGACTTCTCGAGGAACATCGCCTGGTCGGCCTGCGCGATGAGGGCGGCTGCGCCCTGGCCCGGGCGCCATTCGACAACACCGCAGGACGCGCCGATACGCACTGCAGGCGCTGCAGGATTGGCCTCGTCGCGCACTTCCAGCGCGTCGATGGAGGCGGCGAGCTGCACGGCCTTGCGCTGGCTGTCCTCGAAAGTGGCATGGGCGAGCACGACGCCGAACTCGTCTCCGCCGAGGCGGCCGACGATATCAGTCTCGCGCGTGCGCTGTTGCAGGATGTCGGCGATTTTCATCAGCACGGCATCGCCGGCGGCGTGGCCATAGATGTCATTGACCATCTTGAAATTGTCGAGGTCGACGAAGATCAGCGACAGGGGCGTCTCGAACCGGCCGGAGAGGGCAATCTCGCGGCGCACTTCGCGTTCAAAGGCGCGGCGGTTGAAGATCGGCAGGAGGGCGTCGTTGTCCGCAAGTGATTCGGCTTCGGCGAGGGCGGCCCGCAGGCCTTCGGATTCCTCGCGCAGGGCCAGCACTTCCTCGCTCAGCGCTTCCAGCGCCGCGCGTGTGCGCCGGTCGAGCCGGGCGGTATCGATGCCGAGCGCATCGAGCAGGGCCCGGTGCGCGCCGGAATCCGGTGAGGGAAAGTCTTTGGCCATGACAGGAAGATAGCCCGGAATCAGCCCTCTGTAGAGCCCTGCCCTCATTTCGCGTGTGGCGCGAAACCGGCAGGCTTCCTGAACCCGCACGGGAAAGGTTGACCCCGGCCCGGGCGCACTTATGGTGCGCGCTTTCCGGCAGCGAGGCAGGCATGGTTGCGGGCAAGTCCCCGGTGGTGGGTATTATCATGGGCAGCCAGTCTGACTGGCCTGTCATGCAGGAAGCCGCCCGGATGCTGGAGGCGATGGGCGTGGCCTATGAGGCGAAGATCGTCTCGGCACACCGCACGCCGGACCGGCTGGTGGAGTATGCGAAATCTGCCAAGGGCCGCGGCCTGAAGGTGATCATTGCGGGCGCCGGCGGCGCGGCGCACCTTCCGGGTATGGCCGCCTCGATGACACCCCTGCCCGTGCTGGGCGTGCCGGTTCAGTCGAAAGCGCTGAATGGGCTCGATAGCCTTCTCTCCATTGTGCAGATGCCAAAGGGGATTCCAGTCGGAACGCTGGCCATCGGCGAGGCGGGCGCGGCGAATGCGGGCCTGCTGGCCGCCTCGATCATTGCGCTGGAAGATGCGGGCGTTGCGGCGAAGCTGGACGCTTTCCGCGCAAGCCAGACGGACGGCGTGAAAGAGGTTCCCGAGGGATGACGCCGCTGCGGCCGGGCGCCACGATCGGG
>DNFL01000003.1:0-1511 GCA_003486945.1 Hyphomonas sp.
CGGGCCCGCAGGGCGCGGGTGACGGCGCGGTCGCCGTTCGGGGACGCAAGGCCGCTGACTCGGATACTTCCCTTTTCAGGCAACTGGTCAGCGATCATGCGATCGAGCCTTGTCGGGGCGTGGCGCATCACCTCGCGGTCAAGCGCCTCGCGCGCCTGATCGCGCGTGCGCGCCCCCAGCCATTCGGTTGCAACATCCCGGGCAATGTTCCGGAACCCATGCCGGATAAAGTCTTTTGGAATGACGAGGTCCTGGCCGTTGGCGCGGCGCCCGCGCAGGATGATGTGGGTATGCGAATGCCCCGTATCGTGATGGTCGGCCGCGACCCAGGAGAGACGCGAGCCAAGTTGGACTTCGGCCCGCGCCATCACTTCTCGCGTGAAGGCGGGCAAGTCCCTGATTTCGTCACCCCGCTCGGCTGATAGGATCAGCCGGAAATGCCGCTTGTCGGACTTGGCCCATTCGGCGGCGCGGGCGCCGCCATCAACGCCTTCCTGCTCACGGTCATAAAACGCGCGGCGCTCCTGCTCGCCTCTTGCGAGATAGTCTGCATGCGCGCGCGCTTCGCTCTGGGCCGCCTCACGCCCCTCGGAGACCGGCCCTTCCGCTAACGCTACTTCTCGGTCGTCGGGCCTTGCCGCGTCACGCGCGACGTAGCGGGCGTGGGCGGAAAGCGCGGCGCCGCCACCGCCTGAGTGATTGAAGTAGTGGATCTTGATGACGGCCTGCTGGCGCATGTCGGGTGCGGCTCCTACCGCTGCCTTGCCTCCCGGACGGCCTGCTTCGCCCGTGCGTCCAGCCCGCCCGGACGGGGGCTTTGCCCGGCCGCCTGCCCCCTGCCCTGCACGCCGCGCACGACCGATCTCTCCTTCCAGTAGTTCCCTGTCCGAACGTGACAGCTGGCGCTGACCGCGCATGCCGAAAGTCTCACCCCGGTTCGCCGATGACGCGAGCCGTGAGGAGATGAGCAACTGGTCCAGACTGCGTGTTGGCATCGATCAAGCGTCTCCGTTCAAGGAAAAAGCTCCGCTGACGGATGGACTAAACTCACAGGTCGCCGCGCGACCTGTGGGCCATGCCACGACCTGCAAAAACTCCCGCGCCGACCGGCGTCTCGCGTGACCGCAGGTCACGCCTTTATCTTGCCATCCAACCTTCATACGGCCCTCCATCACCCAGAGCCTAGCACGTGTGCGGATCGGAAGATTCTGCCTTCACCCTGCACGCGATCCTGCACGGCGCGCGAGATCAGGGAAACTTGCGCCAGGTGCCCTCGATGTTCGCAGCTGATGTGACGCCCCAATAGCGTCCGTCGAAGCTCATCTCATCATCGCCGAGAAGGAAAACTTCGCCGTTACCGAGCGTCGCGCAGCCTGACCATTGAGGTAACGCGACACCCGCTGAATCCAATCGAGAGGCAGTGGCCACGTGCACATCGTTGATCAGTATCTGGCCATTCTCGGAACAGACACGGTCTCCGCCCACCGCAGCGATGCGTTTGAGGAAGCGGT
>DNFL01000003.1:1786-3397 GCA_003486945.1 Hyphomonas sp.
AGGAAGCGGTCTCCGGCCGCCTTCACACGACCGGCCTCGACATAGTCGAGGTCAACGGCGCGAACCGAGATCGTCACCACGGTCCCTCGCTCAGCGTTTGCATCTGCGCGGACGTAGAAGCCTGGTTCAAGAGACGAAGATGGGTTGTAGAGGACGAGGCCCTGCTGGTTCAAAACGGCAAAACTCAGCGCTGCGACCGCAAGGCCTGCAACGCCAAGACTCGCCTGCGTGGAGAGTGACCCAGACTTCATGGCGCCTTCTCGTCGCAAGACTCAGGCCATCGGCTCTGGGGACAAACACTGCTTTTGGACAGAACTGACGATACGTTCTGGTAATGAGAGTCAGGCGAACGTCTGCATTAGCTAGACTTAGCCAAGCCAATCTGATATCTATCGTCTATGACCATTGTAAACATGCTGGATGCCAAATCGAACCTCTCCCGTCTCGTGGAAGCACTTGAGAGCGGGGCGGAGCGCGAGATCATTATTGCCCGCAACGGCAAGCCTGCGGCGCGCCTTGTGCCGATCCATGCCTCGCCGGTCGGTGTGCGTATCGGCGTCGCCAAGGGAAAGTTCACGACACCCGAACCGGATCCGGATCTGGAAGCCGAAGCGGCTGCCCTTTTTGGTGGCCCTAGTTCGTGAATCTTCTGCTCGATACGCACATTGCGATCTGGGCAGTGGAGGATAACCCCCGCCTGTCTCAGGCGGCGCGCACTCTGATCCTTGATCCCTCGGCCACGCTTTACGTAGGCGTTGTCAGCCTCTGGGAGATAGCAATCAAGCATTCGCTAGGCCGAGGACCGGAGGCCATGCCGATGTCAGCCGGGGACGCGCAACGCTTCTTCGAGGCTTCCGGCTTTGTTATCCTTCCGGTGGCCAGCGCCCATGTCCTGGCACTCGAATCCCTACCCCGGCATCATGACGATCCGTTCGACCGGCTTCTGGTTGCGACTGCCCTGACAGAGCCGTACCGGCTCGTGACGCATGACGCGCGCCTCGCCGCTTACGGACCGCTTGTCACTGTGGTCTGAACTCGGCTTTCCAAGCCGAGCTGGCCGCGTTTGCAGTGCGTGCGGCGCATTGGCAAATTCAGGCGCTTGTGCGACCGGCAAGACCGGTGCCTGAACCAAGCTTGGCATTCAGAGGAGCAAGCTGTATCGCCACGTTTATCGGGAGATTGGTACCATGCCTGTTGCACGTGGCAGAACCTTCAAAAGCGGAAATAGCGTCGCTATTCGGCTTCCCGACGATATTGCTTTCGGCGACGGGGTCGAACTGATGATCGTTCGCTCCGGCGACGCGATGACGATCTACCCGGCCCGGGTGACGATCTCCGAGATGGTGGCCCGGTTGCAAGCTCTGCCGGTGCCTCCCGAAATCGAAATTCGCGACACGGACCTCCTACGATAACAGGAGACTCGTCGGCGCTCTTCACCCCCCCTTGCCTCGGCGCACCACGGGCTCAATTGGCCGGTTGTGATAGCCCGATGGGTTCCCGAACCGGACAGTTTCGCTCGAAGAGCAACGGCTTTTACACCCGCGCTTGGCCCGCCCAAAGCCGCCCGGGAGTTTCCCCCGGGGCGGCTCAGCTGAGGGAGCTGAAAGGTTA
>DNFL01000283.1:0-4900 GCA_003486945.1 Hyphomonas sp.
CTTTTCCCCCGCCACAACCACAGGGGGGAGGAGGAAAGGGAGTCCGCCCCGGCCGCCGGTTTGGGGCGGCGGGCCCCCCTGCTGCCGGCGGCGCGGGGCATTGGGGAGCGGTTTGCCGCGACCCCGCCGCAGGCGGTGCGCGCGCTGAAGGCGGGCCTGCGCCGCACGCTGGATCCGGATTGGCGCGATACCGGCAAATGGGCGATCACCGAAATCCGCAAGCTGATGCAGACCGAGGACGCGAAGGAAAGCGCCGCCGCCTTCATCGAGAAGCGCGATCCGGTCTTCACGGGCCGCTAGGGCGGGTCTAGACACATCCCATGTTCCCGGACCGCCTGCGCAACCTCGCCCTCCTGA
Source organism: Hyphomonas sp. (assembly GCA_003486945.1). Lineage (GTDB taxonomy): Bacteria > Pseudomonadota > Alphaproteobacteria > Caulobacterales > Hyphomonadaceae > Hyphomonas. The sequence goes on from DNFL01000283.1 coordinate 358, forward strand.
TCCTCGACGATGCCGAACAGGCGCGCCTTAAGATCGCCGCCGCTGAAAGCTGCACGGGCGGGCTCGTCGCCGCCTTATTAACGGAGATTCCAGGTTCTTCCAGCGTGTTCGAGCGCGGCTTCGTCACATATTCCAACAAAGCGAAGGAAGAGATGCTGGGCGTGCCGGGCGATGTGCTTGCGGACTATGGTGCTGTGTCGGAGCCGGTGGCTCGGATGATGGCAGAGGGCGCGCTGCAAAACAGCCGGGCGAATATAGCGGTAGGCATCACCGGCGTTGCCGGGCCGGGCGGCGGTACGAAGATGAAACCGGTCGGGCTGGTGCACATCGCCTGCGCGCGGGAAAACCGGGCGGTGGTTCACGAAATGCTGCAGCTGGGCGATATTGGACGCTCGGCGATCAGGATGGAAGCGGTGGAGACGGCGCTGAAACTTATTCAGGTGCAGATGCGGTAGAACGCCCGCCATACCTCCGCCGCGCCTCTGCGAGGAAGGCGGCGAGGATACGATCTACCGCCATGTCGTGATTGGCGGCGGCGAGGAAGCCGATCACCGGGTTGCGGAATTCGTAGTTGATTTCCAGCGAAACGTCCGAGGCGCCAGCGACGCTTTCGGTGATGCGCCATTCAGCGAAGAGCTTGCGGAACGGTCCGCGCACAAGGGCAGCGGTGACGCGGCGGGCGGGTTCATCGGCGGTGACGCGGGTGGAGAAGCGCTCGGCAAATCCCTTGAAGCCGACAACGACCTCGCCGAGGCATTCCTCGACACCGGGGCTGACGGTGCGCTGTTCTGAGACGCGCAGCGCGGTAATCCAGCGGATGAAGTCCGGATACTTCTCGATGCCGGAGACGAGTTGGAAACACTCGGCCGGGCCGTAGGGCACGCGGAGGGTTTTGGTGAAACGCGGCATACGCCCTAGGCGCGCGGCGCGAGCAGCGCTTCGCGCGCGGCGCGCAGGCGCTCGAAGTCTTCACCCGCATGGTGGCTGGAGCGCGTGAGCGGGCCGGCCGAGACCATCAGGAAGCCTTTCGCGCGCGCGATCTCTTCATACGCCTTGAACTCATCCGGCGTGACGAAGCGGTCGATGGCGGCGTGCTTGCGCGTCGGCTGCAGGTATTGGCCGATGGTGATGAAGTCGACGCCCGCCGAGCGCATGTCGTCCATCACCTGCATGACCTCTTCCTTCGTTTCGCCGAGGCCGACCATAAGGCCGGACTTGGTGAACTGTGACGGGTCGCGGTCTTTCCCCTTTTGCAGCAGCCGCAGCGAGTGGAAATAGCGCGCGCCGGGGCGGATCGACAGATAGAGGCGCGGCACGGTTTCGAGATTGTGGTTGAACACATCCGGCTTCGCGTCGATGACCCGGTTTTCCCAGCCATCCTTGCGCAGGAAGTCCGGCGTCAGAATTTCGATCGTGGTGCCGGGCGCGGCGGAGCGGATGGCGCGGATCGTGTTGACGAAGTGCATCGCGCCGCCGTCTTCGAGGTCGTCGCGGTCCACCGATGTGATGACGACATGGGAGAGGCCCATTTCGGCAACGGCCTCGGCCACACGGCGGGGCTCGTCTTCGTCAACGCCGGGTTTCGGCTTGCCGGTGGCGACATTGCAGAACGAACAGGCGCGGGTGCAGATCTCACCCAGAATCATCATCGTAGCGTGCTTCTTGTCCCAGCATTCGCCGATGTTCGGGCAGCCAGCCTCCTCGCAGACGGTGACCAGACCCCTCGATTTCACGATTTCCCGTGTCTCGGCATAGCCCGGCGAGGTTGGCGCCTTGACGCGAATCCAGTCTGGTTTTCGCATTACAGGTGTATCCGGCCGCCCCTGTTTCTCGGGGTGGCGGGGCCTTGGGGCGTTGTTTTTCAGGTCGATGAGGTTGGCCATGTGTCCTCAAAATGGCGCCCGGTGCGCGATTCAGCAAGCGGGTCATAGCGCAGGCTGCATATGCAGTCTTGCAATATTGCTTGCTTGCATGACGCTAGATGACAGAATGTTACAAAACTAACGGGATGAAACGAGTCAGGGCCTTTACCCGATGCAGCAACCTCTCCAGCCGATTGTGCCGGCGCCGCTTCCCTATGTGCCCGCGCGCACCCGGATAAACCTGTTCTCCGCCCTGCTCCGCGCCGGGCGTGAATTTGGTACGTCAAAGGAAATCCTGGTGGACGGCGATGAGCGTATCGTCACCTACAAGGAAATCATCCGCGCCTCCTTCGGCCTAGGCTCTGCCCTGAAGAAGGGCACGAAGCGGGGCGAATCGGTGGGCGTGATGCTGCCGACGGGCGCAGGCTCCGTGATCGCCTTCTTCGCTCTGACGGCCTATGGCCGCGTTCCGGCGATGCTGAACTTCACGGCGGGCTCGAAGAACCTCAAGGCCGCGATGCGCGCGGCGAAGGTGAAGCGCCTCGTCACTGCGCACAAGTTTGTTGAACTCGGTGGATTGCACGACCTGATGACGGAGCTCTCGAAGTCCGTCGAAATCGTCTACCTTGAAGACGTGCGCGAGAAGCTCGGCATCGGCGACAAGGTTTCGGCTCTGGCCGGGCCGGTGATGCCCGGGCTGGTCTCTTCCGGTCTCTCGTCGAAACAACCGGGCGTGATCCTTTTCACGTCGGGCACCGAGGGCGAACCGAAGGGCGTTGTGCTCAGCCATGAGAATATCATGGCGAACATCGAACAGGTACGCGCGCATATCGGGCTTAGTCCGGATGCGGACATTGTGTTCAATCCGTTGCCGACATTCCATTGCTTCGGCCTGACGGTGGGCGCGCTGTTGCCGATCATCGGCGGCATCAAGGTCGTATTCCACCCCTCGCCGCTGCAACCGAAGGAAATCGTGCGACGCATTCGCGAGACGGCGTCCACCATCCTGCTCGCCACCGACACCTTCATCTCGCAGTACGCCCGCACCGGCGCGGACGGCGACATGGACTCCATCCGCCTCGCCGTCTGCGGCGCCGAGCGCGTGAAGGACGAGACGCGCAATTATGTGCGCCGCAAATTCAATATCGAAATTCTCGAAGGCTACGGCGCCACGGAAGCGGCGCCGGTTGTCGCCGCCAACCAGTGGGAAAAGAACAAGCCTGGCACAGTCGGCTGCCTGATGCCCGGCATGGAATACAAGCTGGTGCGCGTGGAAGGCATTCCGGAGGGCGGACGGTTTCATATCCGCGGGCCGAACGTGATGATGGGCTATCTGCGCGCGTCAAACCCCGGCGTGATCGAGCGCCTGCCGGAAGGCTGGCACGACACGGGCGACATTGTGGACGTGGATGAGGAAGGCTTCATCCGCATTCTCGGCCGCGTGAAACGGTTTGCGAAAATCGGCGGCGAGATGGTGTCGCTGGCCGTGGTGGAGAATTGCGCAGCGGCAGTCTGGCCGGATCACCTGCATGCGGCCGTTACCCTGCCCGACCCGAAGAAGGGCGAACAGGTCGTGCTGCTCAGCGAGTCGCCGGAAGCGGCGCGCACGCCGATCATCGCCTGGGCGCAGGAGCACGGCGTGCCGGAGATTTCCGTGCCGCGCCGCGTGTTCCGCGTGGAGCAGATCCCCGTGCTGGGCACCGGCAAGGTCGATTATAGCGCCGTGCGCGCCGAAGCCGAGCGGCTGATGAACGACTAGGCGGCTTTCGCAGCCACAGTTTCCGCTTCGCCGAGGAAGCCGCGGATGATTTCCGCCGTCTCTTCCGCACGCGTGACTAGGAAGAGGTGTCCGCCGCCTTCAATGACGTGCAGGCGCGAATCCGGCAAGGCCCAGTTCAGGATCTGTCCGTTCACGAGCGGAACGATGGAATCCTTGTCGCCCATCAGCACTAGAGCCGGCATCCTCAGGAAACGGATGAAGGGCAGGCTCGACCAGCCAGCGAAAGCGAGCAGCTGGTAGATGTATCCCTTTGGGTCCGGCGGCAGCAGTCCGTCGATATGGCGGCCAGCGGAATCGTCCGCCATATCGCCATAGAGCGTTGCGAAATTCTGGCGCATGAACTCGGGATCGGTGTAGCGGCGCGTATCCACCATGCGCGACAGCGAGGCCGGCCGGCCGGGGATCATCGTCATGCCGGAAGACGTGGCGCACAGGATGAGGCGGCGCACGCGGCTGCGGTATTGGAAGGAGAATTGCTGGGCAAGCGCGCCGCCCCAGGAGACGCCCATCACATCGACCGTTTCGAGGCCGTACATGTCGAGCAGCTTGCGCGTCCAGCGCGCCAACATCCAGTGGCGGTACGGCCATTGCGTGACCGGCGAGAGGCCGACGCCCGGCACATCGAAGGTGAGGATTTCCCTGTCCGGGAACATGTCGCCGAGGCTTTGCGTCAGCTCAAGGTTTGCCCCGATGCCATTGAAGAACAGCATCGGCACATTGTCTTCGCCGCCTTCCGGCGCAGGCCAGTGAGCGGTGCGCAGGACGACGCCGTCAACGTCCTCCATCGAGATATTGGGCAGACGTTTCTGGCCGCTCATGGGGGTCTCTTCAGTCGTTGAACACATAGCGGCCCGGCGCCGCATAGAGCGGCGGGAAGGCTTCCGAGCCCACCGACGCTGGT
>DNFL01000283.1:5119-5299 GCA_003486945.1 Hyphomonas sp.
CTTCCGAGCCCACCGACGCTGGCGCCGCCTTAAGCGGACCCGCGCGTTCCTTCAACCATTCACCCCAGCGCGGCCACCAGGAGCCCATATGCTCCTCGGCGCTGGCCGCCCATTCATCCGGGGTCGGTTTGATGTCGGTGGAACGGAAATACTTCGCCTTCGGATTGCCGGGCGGATTGA
>DNFL01000283.1:5510-5893 GCA_003486945.1 Hyphomonas sp.
CCTTCGGATTGCCGGGCGGATTGATCAGGGCCTGCAGGTGGCCGCTGGAGGACAGGATGAACTCGATATTCTTCGAGCCGAGCAGCGAGGGCGTGCGGTAGCAGGCCTTCCACGGCGTGATGTGATCGGTCAGGCCAGCGACAATGAAAGCATCTGCCGTGACCTTGCTGAGGTCAGCCGTGTGGCCGGCGACTTCCACCGTACCCGGATGATCGAAAGGCTGCTCCAGCGCGATGTCGAGATAGTCCGAGTGAAGCTGCGCCGGCAGGTTGGTCGTGTCATTGTTCCAGAACAGCACGTCATAGGGCGGCGGGTCTTCGCCCATCAGGTAGTTGTTGACGACATAGTTCCAGATGAGATCGTTCGGACGCATCCAGGCGAAC
>DNFL01000283.1:6029-9744 GCA_003486945.1 Hyphomonas sp.
CACGACGGCTCTTCCGATCTCAGGATGTCGAACACCGGCGGTGGGTTGCCCATCAGGTAGTTGTTGACCCAGTAGTTCCAGATCAGGTCGTTCGGACGCATCCAGGCGAACATCCGGGCGAGATCGTCGCCCTTCAGGATGCCGCGCGCTTTCGACATTTTCCGCGCGATCTCGAGGCTTCCATCGGAGACGATCTGGCCGATATCGCTATCCTCACGCTGCGGGTTCAGCACGCAGACCATGAAGGTGACCGCGTTGATCCGCTTGTCGCCGGCAGCGGCGAGGAGGCTGGCGAAGGAGGCCGTCGTGATGCCGCCCGAGCAAGCGCCGGAGACGTTGATCTTCGGTGACTTGGTGATCTTGCGGATGACTTCGCTCGCCTGCACGAGGCTGTCGATGTAATCGCTGAGGCCCCAGTTTCGGTGCTCTTTCTTCGGGTTGCGCCAGGAGATGACGAACACCTGCTGTTCCATGGCCAGAAGGAACTGGACCATCGACGTCATCGGCGTCAGATCCATCGCATAGAACTTGTTGATCTGTGGCGGGATGATCAGGATCGGGGTCTTGTACACCTTCTCCGTGAGCGGAGCATACTGGATCAGTTCCAGCATCTCGTTCTTCCAGACGACCGAGCCCTTGGACGTGGCAAGGTTCTCGCCGACCTTGAAGGGACGCTTGTCCACCTGGCTCGGCAGGCCGCCATTCTTGGTGAGGTCCTCGTAGAGGTTCTTCATGCCCTTCAGGAGGGATAGGCCGCCGGAATCGACCACGCGCTTGGTGGCGGCGGGGTTGCCGACCAGCGTGTTCGTGGGCGCCATCGCATCCGTGATCATGCCCATCACGAACTTCGCCCTTGCATGTTCCAGCTCGGACATCTTCAGCTCGCTCACCCAGTCGTGAAGGTGTTCCTGCGTGGCGAGATAGGCCTGCATGCCGCGCTTGTAGAAGGGATTGTGCACCCAGGCCGGATCCTTGAAGCGGCGGTCTTTCTTGTCCGCTTCCCGGGTCGACTTGCCGAGGATGATTTCGACGTTTTCGGCTGCGATCTTGCGCGCCGTCTTGGCCGTCGTGACCGGGTTGGTCATGGTCGAACGCAGCATCATGGCAACCGCACCGAGCAGCTCCTGGCGGTTGAATCCGCCCAGAAGCGGGTTCAGCGCCGTCGTGCTCTGTGCAGCATTCTGTGCGATTTCGTCCTTAGGTGTGCTCATGCTTCCCTCCCAGATGCCGACTTTTTCTGGCCACAAGCCGCCAGATGCCGGTCTACTTGCCGTCTCTTGCCATCTGGCAAAGAGATCGTGGTAAAATTTCTCCGAAAATTCGTTTCACAGTCAGATTTAGCTGTCAAACTGGTGTTCTGGCCATGAAAACACGCGACCGTATACTTGAAGTCAGCCTGCTTCTCTTCAACGAAGAAGGGGAAAGCGAGCTGTCGTCTGTCGATATTGCCAACGCGCTCGAGATCAGTCCGGGTAACCTTTACTACCATTTCAAGGGCAAGGACGCGATCATCCGGGCTCTGTTCGACCGCTTCGAGGAAGAGATGCGGGTTATCCTGCGCGGCTCGAAAGGCGGGCTCGCCTCGGTCGAGGACAACTGGATCTATGTCTACATCCTGCTCGAAGAGATCTACGACTTCCGTTTCTTCTACCGCGACCTGGCTGGCCTCCTGGCTCGCTACCCGGACCTTGCTGTGCGCTTCCGCAGCGTTGCTGCCGGCAAACGCCAGACGATTGCACGCAGCATTGACGACCTCGAAAAGCTTGGCCTGATCCAGATCGATAGCCGCCTGAAAGCGCCGCTGGCCGACCAGATCATCACGACACTGACGTTCTGGCTGGCGGGAGATGCGCTGTCCAAGGAAGTCCATGACGGCCCTGCCCTCATCCACAAGACGGTGTTCCAGGTGATGTGCCTGTTCGTGCCCTATATGGGCGAAGCCGGTCCCGCAGCGCTCGGACGGATGATCCGGCACTTCGAGGAAACGAAAGGTTAGTGGAGGAAGGGCGGCGCCTCAGGCACCGCCCTCCGGATTGGCTTAGCCAGCTTTCGCGAGGCTTGCCCAGTCAGCTTTCGCGACGCGGCCGCGGCCTGCCACTTTTGCGTCCAGTGCCGTAAGTTCGGCCTTTTTCAGGGAAGCGAGCTGTTTGAAGGTGGTGAAGCCTTCTGCGTTCAGTTTCTTGGCGAGCGCCGGGCCAACGCCGACAGCTTGCGTCAGGTCGTCAGCGCCTTCCGGAGCCGCAAAGGCAGCCTTCATGGCTTTCGACGTCTTGCGCGCTGCTTTTTTGGCAGTCTTGGCGACTTCCGCACCAGTCTCGCCGGCAACGGCTTCGATCTCGGACGTCAGACGGGCAAGGCGGGCTTTCAGGTCAACGTCGCCAGCTTTCGCGCGGGCTTTCGAGGTGACGGCTGCGACTTCGTCTTCCAGCTTGTCGATCTGGCGGGCAACGGCATCACGCACGGTGCCGAAGCCTTTGACGCCGAGCAGGTCGCGCATGCGCTCCATGCGGGCTTCGAACTGGTCGCGGGCCTGGACCTGCATGTCGCGCACGGTTTCGAAGGTTTTCGAAACCTGCTTGGTGGCGCCGGTCAGACGCTCATCAGCGGCAAGGCGGGCGCGCACATCGTGCTCGATTTCCGAACCGCGCTTGACGAGGTCTTCGAAGACGTCAGCCGACTGCTTGTTCAGGACGTTCGCACCGGCAACGGCCGTGTCGTAGGCTTTGCCATAGGCGCCGACGCCGGCGAGCCAGATCTTGTAGGCCATTTCAGCTGATTGGGCTTCAACTTGCTTGCCGACAGCCTTCGCTTTGGCGCGGGCGGCGGTTTTCGTGGTTTTCTTCGCCATGGGGGGCTCCTTTCGGGAAGAGGATGAACTCATGCCGCCCGATCTAGGGAAAAAGTCTAGAAAGCGCATACTAATCGCTGAAAGGACCCGGTTTACCTTGAAATCCGGGGCGGTTGCGCTCTATCGAGACCCTGAGAAACCCAGAGGAGACACAAGATGAGCGCAGTCGACTATACCGTGGATGGCCAGACCTATGAGGGCTGGTTCGTGAAGCCGGACGGAAAGGCGAATGCGCCGCTGGTCATCATCTGCCACGCCTGGGGCGGGCTCGGCGCCAACGAGAAGCAGAAGGCGGACATCATCGCGAAGGAATTCGGCTACGCCGCTTTCGCCATCGATGTTTACGGCAAGGGCAAGCGCGGCACGACGCAGGCTGAGAATGAAGGCCTGATGTATCCGCTGGTGGGCGACCGGGCCGAGTTGCAGAAGCGCCTCGCGGGCGGCATCGCGGCGGCCAAGGCACACTCCGGCGCCACCAAGGCGGCAGCCATAGGCTTCTGCTTCGGCGGCCTCTGCGTGCTCGACATGGCGCGGGCCGGCATGGACGTGCTGGGCGTCGGCTCGTTCCACGGCCTGTTCCGTCCAGCGGAGAACATTCCGAAGCCGAAGATCAAGGCGAAAGTGCTGATCGAACATGGCTGGCGCGACCCGATGGCGACGCCGGAAGATGTGCTGGCGATTGCGAAAGAGTTCGAAGGCGCCGACTGGCAGCTACACGCGCACGGCCTTGCCACGCATGCTTTCTCAACCGTGGGCGCAACGGGCGACGCAACGCAGTATCATGCCGATACCGACCGCCGCAGCTTTGCTTACCTGAAAACCTTCCTCGCCGAAGTGTTCGGCTGAGGCGTCATTGGCGGGCGCGGG
>DNFL01000097.1 GCA_003486945.1 Hyphomonas sp.
CGCATGCGCCGCCGCGGCGGCGCTGGAGTCTGTGCCGCGCCGCGCGATGGGCATGCCCTGGCCATATTGGGGTGAGTTGCCAGCAACTCCGCCGCCGCCGCCTAAGGCAGGAAGCGTAGGCGTCGCGGTAATCGGGCTGGGCGGCTATGCCCTCGGCAAGGCGATGCCGGGCCTTGTGGCCGCCGAAGGCACGCATGTTTCGGCGGTTGTTTCCGGCAATCCCGAAAAGGCGGCGAAGGTCGCAGCGGCTTACGGCCTGCCGCAGGACGCGGTCTACAGCTATGACAATTTCGCCAGCATCGCGGCGGATGATCGGGTTGAGGCTGTCTACATCGTGTTGCCTTCGGGACTGCACGCGGACTGGACCGAGATGGCCTTTGCGGCGGGCAAGCATGTGATCTGCGAGAAGCCGATGGCGCTGACTGCCGGCGAGTGCGAGCGCATGATCACGGCGGCGAACGCAGCGCAGAAGAAGCTGATGATCGCGTATCGCTGCCATTTCGAACCCTACAATCTGCACGCCATGGATCTGATGCGGGAAGGGGCTGTAGGCCAGATTCTATCGATCGAGACGGCGAACTGCTATGTGGCCGGGCGCGAGACTCCGGCGACCAATTGGCGGCTCGTCCGTGCACTGACGGGCGGCGGCGCGCTGGAAGATTTCGGGCTCTATGGTTTGCAAGCTGCGCTCTACTTGACGGGTGAGGAGCCGATCGAAGTGCACGGCTGGACGGAGCAGCCGAAGAATGACGCGCGCTTCACGGAGATTCCTGCGACGACGCGGGCAGAGCTGCGTTTTCCGTCCGGAGCGGTCACGAAGCTGGTTACTTCTTACAATATGCCGAATGCCAACCGGGTGAGTGTCATCGGATCGGCGGGAACGCTGCTTATGGACCCGGCAACCGGGTATGGCGGCAACAGGATGTACCTGACACGCGGCGGCGCGACGGAGGAGCTGAAGCCCGGCGATTCCGACGTGCAGTTTGCCCGCATGCCGCAGCATTTTGCCGATGCAATCCGCAAGGACACGCCGATCCTGACGCCGGGAGAAATGGGCCTGCGTGATACGCGGATCATCGAGGCGATCTACGCGTCCGCTGAGGCCGGGCGGCCTGTCGCGCTCTGAGGAATTGGCAGCATGGTTGCCAAAGGGGCCTATGCAACTGTAAAAACTCCCCAATAACAATCAGTTGGGAGGCTGATCATGGAAGCGTTCGAATTCCTGAAACCCGTGCTGGCGCTGGTCATCTGGACCTGCGTGATGTGGATCTGGATGTATGCCCTGCGCCTGCCGGCGTTCAACAAGGCCGGGATCAAGCCGGACGATGCGCGCCATCCGGGCACCTATTCGGACAAACTGCCGCCGACCGTTCGCTCCGCCGCTGACAACTACAACCACCTGCATGAGCAGCCGACGATCTTTTATGCCCTGATGTTCTTCATCGCGCTGACAGGCGGGGCAGATTCCACGGCGAACATGGTGGCCTGGGCCTATGTGGGCCTGCGCATCGTGCACAGCTTCGTTCAGGTCGTGGTTGGCAAGGTGGCGCTGCGCTTCCTCGTGTTCACGCTGGGCACGTTCTGCCTGTTCTTCCTGGCGGGCCGGGAAGCCCTTCGGGTGTTTGCAGGCTAGGCAGGCTTCCAAGCCGCACGAAACCGGATTAAAGGGCGCCGTCATGGCATCCCTCTCCCTTTCGCGCCTCCAGCAGGTCATCGACCGGTTCGAGGAGGTCGAGGCCCGCATGGGCGCGACCTCCGATTCCGCAGAGATTATCGCGCTGTCGAAGGAACATTCCGAACTTCGCCCCGTGGTCACTAAGGCGCGCGAGCTGCTGGCGGCGCGCCAGGGCCTCTCTGACTCCGAAGCGCTGGCCGCTTCCGGCGACAAGGAAATGGCCGAACTCGCGCGGATGGAGATCGGGGAGCTGAAGGAACGCCTACCGGATCTCGAGCAGGAAATGCAGATCCTGCTCCTGCCCAAGGATGTCGATGACAAGGCAAACATCGTGCTCGAAGTGCGCGCGGGCACAGGCGGCGACGAGGCGGCGCTTTTCGCGGGCGACCTGTTCCGGATGTATTCGCGCTACGCGCAGCTGATGGGGTGGAAGGTCGAGGTCGTCGATGCCTCCGAGGGCGAGGCGGGTGGATACAAGGAAATCATCGCCAACGTTTCCGGCGACGGCGTGTTCGGCCGGATGAAATGGGAAAGCGGCGTGCACCGTGTTCAGCGTGTGCCGGCGACCGAGACGCAGGGGCGTATACATACATCAGCGGCGACGGTGGCGGTTCTGCCCGCACCCGAGAACATCGAGATCGACATCCGGCCGGAAGATATCCGTATAGATACAATGCGCGCTTCGGGCGCCGGCGGACAGCACGTCAACAAGACGGACTCGGCGGTGCGCATCACGCACTTCGCCTCTGGCATCGTGGTGACGAGTTCGGAGAAGTCGCAGCACGTCAACCGCGAGAAGGCGATGGATCAGCTGAAGATCCGCCTCTACGAAAAAGAGCGCTCCGAGAAGGATGCGGCGCGGGCAGAGGCCCGCGCCTCGATGGTTGGTTCCGGTGACCGGAGCCAGAAGGTACGCACTTACAACTACCCCGAAAACCGCGTGACCGATCACCGGATCGGCCTGACACTTTATTCGCTCGACCGGATCGTTGCGGGCGACAAGCTCAATGATGTGGTAGAAGCGCTGATCACCGAGGACCAGTCCCGCAAGCTCGCCGCTATGGAGGCGGGGGGCTGAATCACATTTCTGGGAGGAAGCCGGATGTTCTGCCGATTGATTTTTCCGATCACCCTTGCAGCCCTGGCAGCCTGTGCCAGCACACAGCCCGTTGTGCCTTCCGAGGTTTCCGGAGCGTCCGCATCCTCGATCGTGGACCTGCGTGTCACCGGCAATCGCATTTATCTGCCAGCCAGCCTGAACGGAGTGGAAACAGAGGCGCTTCTGGATTCGGGCGCGGAATTGTCTCTGGTTGATGTGGAGTTCGCAGGGCTCACCGGCCTTGCTGCATTTGGCCATGCTGAGGCGCGCGGGACCGGGGCGGGAACGTCAGACGTTCAGTTTGCGGAAGGTGTTCGCATCGATGCGGCCGGTCTGACGCTTGCGGAACAGGTCGTTGCCATAATGGACCTGTCAGATATTTCGAAGCGGCTCGCGGGCAGTCCGCTGACACTGATCCTTGGACGGGAAGTGTTTGATGCGGGGCTCTGGCATCTTGATATTAACAATGCAGCGCTTCGCAGCCTTGCGCCGCATGATCTGCCGAAGTCCGGCGCGTTGACGCTGACGGATGCGCACGGTATCAAGCAGCTCGACATCCTGATTGATGGCGTGCCCGTAAAAGCGGATTTCGATCTTGGAAATGGCAGCGAAGTGCTCTTGAGCCAGGAGTTCGCCGAACAAGCAGGATTGCTGAAGCCGGATAAAATTCTCGGCACAAAGGAAGGCGGCGGTGTTGGCGGGGCGATCACGCGCACCCTGGTCCGTGTCGATACGCTCGAAATCGGTGGACATGTTTTGTCCGATGTTACGGCGGCCGTTTCTCCGCAGTCGGACGGTGCGCAGGCGAATATCGGCGTCTCAGTTCTGCGGCACTTCAACTGGTTGATCGATTTTCCGGGCAACCGGGTATGGATGGAACCCTCACCGTGACCGCACTGACCTATGACGCCATGATCCGTCAGGCGGCGGAGCGTTTACGGGAGGCGGGGATTGATGAGGCGCGTCCCAACGCGATGATGCTGATGCTGCATGCATTTGGCGATACGCGCGCGGCGCTGATTGCAGCGGGGGCGTCGCCGGTGCCGAAAGGTGTGGAGGAGAAATTCCTCTCTGCTGTCGAACGCCGCGTGAAGCGTGAACCGCTTCAGCACATTCTTGGCACGACGCATTTCTACGGACTGGAGTTTCACAGCGATCCGCGCGCGTTGATCCCGCGCATCGACAGTGAGGTGGTGGCGGAGACCGCGTTGTCGCTGATCCACCGCGAGCGGGCGGAAGTGATCGCGGATCTCGGCACCGGCACCGGTTGCCTGCTGGGCGCCATACTCTGGAACCGGCCGCTGGCGGTTGGAACGGGTGTCGAGGCGGACCCGGCAGCCGCGTCGCTCGCGCGGGAAAATTTCGATGTGCTGGGTCTGGAACGGCGCGCGAGAGTATTCGAGGGGCACTGGCTGGATTGGACCGGATGGGGCGGAGCGGACCTGATCATCAGCAATCCGCCCTACATCGCGTCTGCCGAAATCGAATCACTCGCACCGGAGGTGCGCGATCATGATCCGCATGCGGCGCTTGATGGCGGCGCCGATGGACTGAGCGCCTACCGAGAGATCATTCGCCTCGCAGGAGAGCAGATGAAGACCGGCGCCTGGCTGGTGCTGGAGATCGGCCACGACCAGCGCGCGGCAGTGCTGGCGCTGCTGGCGGCGGCGGGCTTTGCCGATATGGGACACAAGGCCGACCTTGGCGGCAATGATCGCTGTGTATGGGGCCGGGCGAAAGGCTCCGTCCGCTGATTTTCTGCTTGGCGCCATGGCCGATACACAGTAGAAACGAGGGCGAGGGGCAGACTGCCAGGACGGCAGATCATTAACGCTGCCTCCGTTCGGGCTCGGTGGAAACGGCAACGTCCAAGACCCCCCTGGCCCCGCCTGCTAGCAAAATCTTCGGCACTATCTTCGCTCGAAAATTGGCTCGCCGGTGACCGCAGGTATATGAACACAGGACAGACCTTGATGAAACGCTCACGCGGGCGCAACAGGCGCTCAGGCGGCAACAACCAGCAGAACGCGTTCAACAACCCGAACCGTCACTTTGAAAGTGTTGGCCCGGATGTAAAGATCCGCGGCTCTGCTCAGCAGGTGCTGGAGAAATACCTCCAGTATGGCCGCGACGCACAGACGAGCGGCGACCGGATTCTGTCCGAAGCCTATTTCCAGTATGCGGAGCACTACCAGCGCATCGTCGCGAAGCAGACGGAAGCCCGCACTCAGCAGCAACAGCAGCATCAGAATCGCGGCGGCGGAAACGGCCCTCGCGATGACCGTGATCCTCGCGGTGGCCAGGACCGCGACCCGCGCGGCGGCCCGAACGAGGATGCCGTGGTGGCCGAAGAAGATGAAGGCGAGGCCGAAGTCGTGCCCGCCGTCGTCACGCGCCGCAACGAAGAGAGCGACAGCGATTCGCTGCGCGTGATCGATGCGGATGATGACGGCGAAGAGGCTGAAGCCAGCGCGCCAGCAGAGCCGGAAGGCCGCCCGGACCGCGAGCGCGGCAATCGCCGCGGCGGTCGCAAGCCCTACCGTGCTCGTGACGATCGTCCGGCCCGTGAGCCGGCAGAGCCGGTTTCCGAAACAGACGGCGTCATGAAGACGCTCGCCCGCGGCCGCCGCAAGCCGGCGCCGGAAGAAAGCCCAGCCGAGCAGGACTAGGTAGACTTCCTGAGACAAGATGACAGTGCCCCGCCCCACAAAGGCGGGGCGTTTCATTTGCGCAAGACGGCTTGCAGGTGGGCGGCGGCCTTCCCAAATCCAGCCGGTGATGGGCTGCCGCTGAGCGGGGCCCAGACGAATGACTTCAATCTGCCTTTCAGAAGGGGATGACCCATGAACATTGAACAATACACCGAACGCGCCCGCGGCCTGATCCAGACCGCCCAGACGCTTGCCCTTGCCGGCGGTCATCAGGTGCTGACCCCGGCGCATATCTTGAAAACCCTGCTCGAAGACCGCGACCAGCTGGCCGTGAACCTGATCCGCGCAAGCGGCGGGCGCCCCGAGCTTGCAGTGCAGGCCGCCGAGACGGCTCTGGCGAAGCAGCCGAAAGTTTCCGGGGCCGGAGCAGGGGGCCTGCGCCTTGAGCAGGCTGGCGCAAAACTTTTCCAGGATGCCGAAGCCGGCGCGAAGAAGGCAGGCGATGCCTATGTCACCGCTGAGCGGCTGTTGCTGGCGATTGCGGGCCTTGCGGGGGATCCGGCAGCCGAAGCGCTGAAGGTTGCAGGCGTCACGGCGAAAGCGCTGGAGGGCGCGATCGCGCAGCTGCGTCAGGGCCGCACGGCGGATAGTCAGAATGCGGAAGAAGGCTATGAAGCTCTCAAGAAATATGCGCGCGACCTGACCAAGGATGCGCGGGAAGGCAAGCTTGACCCCGTGATCGGGCGCGACGAGGAAATCCGCCGCGCGATCCAGGTTCTTTCGCGCCGGTCAAAGAATAACCCGGTGCTCATCGGCGAGCCCGGCGTGGGCAAGACAGCGATTGCCGAAGGCCTTGCGCTGCGTATCGTCAATGGCGACGTGCCGGAAAGCTTGAAGGGCAAGAAACTGCTAGCGCTCGACATGGGCGCGTTGATCGCAGGCGCGAAATTCCGCGGTGAGTTCGAGGAGCGGTTGAAGGCCGTGCTGACCGAAGTGCAGCAGGCAGAAGGCGGCGTCATCCTGTTCATCGACGAGATGCACACGCTGGTTGGTGCAGGAAAATCCGAAGGTGCGATGGATGCATCGAATCTGCTGAAACCTGCGCTGGCGCGCGGTGAGTTGCATTGCATTGGTGCGACGACGCTGGATGAGTATCGCAAATATGTTGAAGGCGACGCAGCGCTCGCGCGGCGTTTCATGGCGGTTTATGTCGACGAGCCGACGGTCGAGGACACGATCTCGATCCTACGCGGACTGAAGGGCCGGTATGAGGCGCATCATGGCGTACGCATTTCTGACGCCGCGATCGTATCGTCTGCAGCCCTGTCGAACCGCTATATCACGGATCGGTTCCTGCCGGACAAGGCCATCGACCTGATGGACGAAGCCGCCTCGCGCCTTCGGATGCAGGTGGATTCGAAGCCCGAAGAGCTTGACGAAATCGACCGGCGCCTGATGCAGCTGAAGATCGAAGCCGAGGCGCTCAAAAAAGAGAAGGATACCGCGTCGCAGGACCGGCTGAAAACGCTGGAAGGCGAAATCGCCGGGCTGGAGACGCGCTCGCGTGAACTCACGACGGCCTGGAGCGCAGAGAAAGACAAGCTGAAAGGCGCTGCCTCCGCCAAGGAAAAGCTCGACCGGGCTTATTCCGACATGGCGGAAGCACAGCGTCAGGGCGATCTGGCGAAAGCCTCCGAACTGAAATTCTCGACCATTCCGCAGCTCGAAAAGCTGATCGCGGAAACGGAAAGCAAGGGCGACGCGGAAGGCGGAATTGTATCCGAAGTTGTGCGGCCGGAACATATCGCGGCGGTGGTTTCCAAGTGGACTGGCATTCCGGTCGACAAGATGCTGGAAGGCGAGCGCGAGAAGCTGCTGCGCATGGAAGAGTCGCTGCTGAAGCGGGTCGTCGGCCAGAGCGACGCGTTTGTCGGGGTGTCAACCGCCGTGCGGCGCGCGCGTGCCGGCCTGCAGGATCCGAACCGTCCCATCGGCTCGTTCCTGTTTGTTGGCCCGACCGGCGTTGGCAAGACAGAGCTGACCAAGGCGCTCGCCGAATTCATGTTCGACGATGACACGGCCGTGCTGCGTCTCGACATGTCGGAATATTCCGAGAAGCATTCGGTCGCCCGCCTGATCGGCGCGCCTCCGGGCTATGTCGGGTATGACGAGGGCGGCGCGCTGACGGAAGCCGTCCGTAGGCGGCCTTATCAGGTTGTGCTGTTCGACGAAGTTGAGAAGGCCCATCCGGATCTCTTCAACACGCTCCTGCAGGTGCTCGATGATGGACGCCTGACAGATGGCCAGGGCCGCACGGTCGACTTCAAGAACACGATCATCATCATGACCTCTAACCTCGGCGCCGATGCACTGGCGAGCGGGGAAGAGGGCGAGGTTTCCGAACAAGCCCGCGAGCATGTGATGGCCGCAATCCGCCGGCATTTCCGACCGGAGTTCATCAACCGGATCGACGAGATCGTCTTCTTCAAGCGGCTTGGCCGCGGCGAGATCGACCATATCGTCGATATCCAGATGAGCCGTCTCGAGAAGCTTCTGAAGGACCGGAAGATGAAGCTGGACCTCAGCCTCGATGCCCGCAACTGGCTGGCCCAGCGCGGATACGATCCGATCTATGGCGCGCGCCCGCTTAAGCGTGTGATCCAGAAGGAGCTGCAGGATCCGCTCGCGCGATTGCTGCTTGAAGGCCGCATCCTTGATGGCGAGACGATCCATGTCGGGGTCGAGGGCGATGCGCTCTCGATCAACGGCGTGCCGAACGATTTCGCGAAGGGCAAGGCGGCGCTGAACTGACCTTCCGGCTCAGGGCGCGGCCTTGCGCCCGTCGCTGGAGGCGATCATCAGTTCGGTGCGTTCGGCGCCGCGCAACGCGTCGATCATGTCTCGTTGTGCCCTGAAGGCGGCGAAGACCTGCGCGTCGCGGGAAAGGTCCCGGCCCGTGGGGAGTTCCAGCGTCATCGGGTTAACATAGGCGCCCTTGCGCAGGACTTCATAGTGAAGGTGTGCGCCGGTGCTGGAGCCGGTAGAGCCGACATAGCCGATCTTGTCACCGCGCATCACGGTCTTGCCCGGCGCGATGCCTTCGGCGAAGGCGGACATGTGGGCATAGACGGTTTCGAAGCCGCGTTCATGCCGTATGCGTATGAACCAGCCATAGCCGTCACCCCAGCGCATGTCAGTGATCAGGCCTGAACCGGCGGCGCGGATGGGCGTGCCCACCGGCGCGCGGAAGTCGACGCCGGTATGCGGAAGGTAGTCACCCGTGATCGGGTGGATGCGGTTGCCGAAGCCGGACGACATCATGCCGCCGCGCACGGGATCGCGCACGAGGAACTCGTCGCCGGCGACGCCGTTGCGATTGAAGAATTCCGGCAGGCCGGAATCGTCCGGCGTGAATCGGTACCAGCTTCCGGCCGTTTTCTCGCCGTTGTAGGCGGCAAACACGAGATCGCCGGCCTCGAGGAAATTGCCGCGCTCGTCGGCGATCATTTCGATGACCACATCAAAGCGCTCGCCCGGGCGGCCGCCCTGCGCAAGGTTCGGGTCTTCCGGGAAGAGGCTGGCAAAGGTATCGGCATGGTCGCGGGTGCCGAGGCCAGTGTGCAGAGCGTCGGCAAGGTTGGTTGTGATCTCGCCTGAAATCCGGTGCAGCGCGATACTGGTCTTGGCAGAAAGAACGCTGGCGAAGAATGTGCCATCGGAACGGCGCGTGGTGGAGAGCGTTGTTTTCGGATTGATCCGTATGCTGACGCCGGTCAATACGGGGCCGGTTTCTGCGTCGCCATCATCGAACCAGGCGATGAAGGGCGATCCGGGGCGAAGCCGTGCCCCGCGGGTAGGTGCAGCTTCGCGCAGGGCAGCAGCAGCTGCGGCGGCGTCCTGCGGGCTCGCGCCAAGCACTTCGAGCGCGTCGGCTGTGGAGACATTGGTCGTGATCCGGCCGGTGCGGGCGGAGGTTGATTGCGGCAGGTCGTTGCCCCGGAAGTCGATTGCGGCGAAGGTTTCCGCCTCGGCCGGTTTCGGTTCGGCGCGCACGACGAGGAACAGGCCGGCGGTCACGGGCAGCAGCATGAAGGGGCCCAACCCTTCCAGCCAC
>DNFL01000041.1:0-266 GCA_003486945.1 Hyphomonas sp.
TTTTGCGGCGGTCGCGCTCGACCCTCAGGGGCGCGGCGGGCTCGACTTCGGGCTGACCGGTGTGCCGGAAACGTTCGTGATCTCCGGCGACGGAAAGATCCTTCTGCACATCTCCGGGCCGCTGGATGAAACCTCGGCCCAAAACGTAAGCGAGGCGCTCAAGGCGCCTCGCTCGTAACTTCACTTCGTCGGGAGACGGAGCTTATTTCTTTTTCTTGGCAGCGGCTTTTTTCTTCGCCGGAGCTTTCTTGGCCGGAGCCTTTTTG
>DNFL01000041.1:508-5189 GCA_003486945.1 Hyphomonas sp.
GCTTTCTTGGCCGGAGCCTTTTTGGCTTTCGCAGCCGGAGCAGCTTCTTTCTTCTCAGCGTCTTCCACGAGGCCGCCGAGGCCCGACATCAGCGCGTCCTGCTTCGCTTTTGCGAGCGTGGCGAACAGCGCGGCGTCAGCCTTGACGACAGCCGGGAGGGCCTTGTCATAGGCTTTCTTGCCTTTCGGCGTCAGCGAAACCGACTTGGCGCGGGCGTCGGTTTTCGAATCCGAACGCTTGATCATGCCGCCGGCTTCCATGCGGGCGACCATGTCTGCGAGGGTGGAGCGGTCAACGCCGGTGGCATTGACAAGATCCGACTGGCTGACACCTTCATTGCCCGACAGGGCAGCGAGGACGGAGAACTGGCGAAGGGTGAGGCCGGCGGATTTCAGAGCGGCGGCCGAATGGTTGGCAGCGATCTGCTGAGCGCGGTGAAGAAGGTGGCTGGGCGAGTTGTTGAGTTTGTACGACATGTGCTTGGTTCCGTTTGCTAGGTTGGAGTCCGGCGAAGGACGAGAAGGTTTTCACAGGGCCGATCCGTTGCCGAGGGCTTAAACAAGAACCCCGTAGGCGGATCAAACGCATTCCCCATACAGGCGACAGGATAAAGATTGGATGACTGATCAATTGCCAACTTCTTTCCCCGATGCAGATTTTCGCATGGCGATTCCGGAAGGAGAAGACCGTGTACGGCGGATATGCAATCGCTGCAACTTTATTGATTATGTGAACCCGAAGATCGTCGCAGGCTCGGTGGTGGTAAAGGATGGATTCATCCTGCTCTGCAAACGCGCCATCGAACCGCGCAAGGGCTTCTGGACCCTGCCGGCAGGCTTCATGGAAGAAGGCGAGACTGTCGAGGAAGCGGCGCGGCGCGAAGCGCAGGAAGAGGCCTGCGCGGACATCCGCATCAACGGGCTGCTGGCGGTTTACTCCGTACCCCGAATAGCGCAGGTGCAGATCATGTTCCGCGCAGAGCTTGTGTCTGACTTTGCGCCGGGGCCGGAAAGCACGGAAGTGAAGCTGGTGCGCTGGCAGGATATTCCCTGGTCAGAACTTGCGTTTCCAACGGTTGTCTGGGCGCTGACGCATTATGCTGAAATCCGCGGGAAAGACGCGTTTGCGCCTTTCTCCAATCCGCCGGGCACGGAAAAGATCACGCGCTAGCGGCTTCGCCGCTTGCTGGCTCGCGCAGGTGTTTCAATGTGTAGGGCGTGTTCAGCGCGCCGAAAACAAGCACGATCACCATGTTGCCCAACTTCCAGTTCGCCCAGACATCCTCGGCATCTTTCGCGCCGAATGTCAGACCAAGGAAGTCATACGTGCCGGCCGGCGCAACCGGGATGCCGGCCATCACGAGCGGCGCATCGAAGCCCGGTGCGTAGGTGCGCCAGAGATACTCGTTCCAGATGGCCATCGCGATGAAGAACAGGCCCCAGCGGATTGCCAGCGTGCGCCAGGCGAAATCTGGCAGGTCGAAGACTTTCGAGAACAGCGATTTCCAGAGATTTTTCCCGAACAGCATCGGCACGAAGATCATGCCCGACATGAAGAGTTGCTGGATGGTCGGCTTCACATAGATGAAGGCTTTCTCCTGAAGCAGGATGCCGATCAGGCCGAAGCCGCCGACAATGGCCGAGGAGAATACCATCATCTGCGAGACGCGCTCGCGCCGGATGAGCTGCATCGCGAGGAAGCCGAGCATCAGGGCGAGAAGCACGCCTGTCGCCCAGAAGATGGCCGTGTCCTTGTTGATCAGGCCGTCCATGAGATCGACGCGCCGGAACACGTTGTAGACCAGCACGAAAGCGATCACCGGGATGAAGTCGCCCCAGATCTGGTTTGCCTTGCCAGCGGCTGTGCCGAGACCGTTTTCCTGTTTCGCGCTGTCCGTCATGCTCATTCCTACGCATCCGGCGGGGCGCCGGTTCACTGGCCCCTGTCTCGCACGAAGCAGCGCGCCGGGCTAGCCGCCCGCCTGCATCAGCACCAGACTGGCAGCGAGCGTCGCTGCCGCTGTGATGCGCCGCGCCCCGAACCCCTCGCGCAGTAACCATGCGCCGAAGGCAGCGGCGAAGACCACGGATGTTTCCCGAAGCGCCGTCACCATCGCCGCATCTGTCAACGTGTAGGCATAAATCGCGAGGCCATAAGAGATGGAACCGGCAACGCCGCCGATCACGCCGTTGCGCAGTTCGGGCTTCACGAATTTCCATGCCCGGCTGCCGCGCTGCCAGAAGAAGACGGCGGTGACGCCGATCCAGTCCAGCAGGAACAGCCAGACGATGAAGGTAAGCGGCGTGTCCATGGCGCGCGCCGCGCGTGTATCGGCAACGGCATAGAGGCCGACACCGATAGCCGTCATCGCGGCCCAGAAGAGCGCGGTGCGATCAAGCTTGCGGCCTTCGGCGGTCAGCGCGGTCGGCAGCGCAAAGATGATGATCGAAAGGCTCGCCACAACCAGTCCGGCAATCTGCAACGGCGCAAGCTTCTCGGACAGCCAGAGCGCGGCGAAGACGGCGGTTGCCAGCGGGCCGAGGCCGCGCATCACCGGGAAGACAAGAGAGAGTGCGCCGCGGTGCAGCGCGCGAATGGCGCAGAACTGGTAGAACCAGTGGACGACCATAGAGATGGCAATCAGCCCCCATGTGCCTTCCGGCGGCAAGGGCACGAAGGGCGCCAGCGGCAGAACCGTCAGCCCCATGACGACCGCAACCAGCATGCGCGCAGTCAGCACATCGCCGCCACGCTTCACCATCACATTGGTGATTGCGACAGTCAGCGCCGAGGCAAGACAGAGGATGACGGGCAGCAGGGCGGCGCTCATGGCGGCCCCGCATAGTCGGGTTTCGCATCAGGGGGAAGCGGCGTCAGGGTTTGACACCCCCTGTCCTTGAGGCATCCTGCCGGGAAAGACCGGAGGAACTGCCATGGCAACCTATGACCTGATCATCCGGGGCGGCACCATCATTGATGGCTCGGGCGCGCCGGCCTTTGAGGGCGACGTTGCCGTCTCCGGCGGCGTGATTGCTGCCGTGGGCAAGGTGAACGGCAAGGGGACCCAGGAAATAGATGCGCGCGGGCAGACGGTCACGCCCGGCTTTGTCGATCTGCACACGCACTATGACGGACAGGTCACCTGGGGCGAAGCGATCAGCCCGTCCTCCCTGCACGGCGTTACGACAGCGGTGATGGGCAATTGCGGCGTCGGATTTGCGCCCTGCAAACCGGCCGACCATGACCGGCTGATCCGCCTGATGGAAGGCGTGGAGGATATCCCCTTCCCCGTGCTTGCCGAGGGCCTGCCTTGGGCGTGGCGGAGTTTTCCGGACTATCTCGATTTCCTGTCGGAGCGCCGCTTCGACACCGATATCTGCGCGCAGCTGCCTCATGCTGCGCTGCGCGTGTTCGTGATGGGCGACCGCGGCGCGAACCGCGAAGATGCGACCCTCGACGATATCAAGGCGATGAAACAGCTCGCCAAGGAAGCGGTTATCGCCGGCGCGATGGGCTTTTCCACGTCGCGCACGCTGAACCATCGCACATCGGATGGACAGCCAACACCGACGCTGACCGCTTCGCAGGACGAACTTCTCGGAATTGCGATGGGCCTCGCCGAGGCGGGGCGCGGCGTGTTGCAGTTTGTGTCCGACTTCAATGATCCGCAAAAGGAGGCAGCACTACTGCGCGGGCTCGTGGAGAAATCCGGGCGGCCTCTGTCTGTCTCTCTGGCGCAGGCGGATGTGGCGCCGGAAGGCTGGCGCTTGCTGCTCAGCGCGATTGAGGCGGCGGCCGCTGAAGGCTTGCCGATGCGCGCGCAAGTGGCGCCGCGCCCGGTCGGCGTGCTGCTCGGCCTCGAGTTGACGCTGAACCCCTTCAGTGCGCATCCGGTCTACCGCGAGATCGCCGATCTTCCGTTCACGGAGCGTGTGGCACGCCTCAATGACGCAGATTTCCGGGCACGCCTGCTGGCGGACGAACCTTCGACTGACAATCCGTTCCTGAAAGTGATGCTGCGCAGCTTCGGCAAGATCTTCCAGCTTTCCGACCCGGTCGACTATGAGCCGGGGCCCGAGCGCACACTGGAAGCGATCGCCGCCCGGCGCGGCGTGAAGCCGGAAGAAGCCGCCCTCGACCTGATGCTGGAACGCGGCGGGCGCGGCATGCTCTACCTACCTTTCCTCAACTATGCGCAGGGCACGCTCGACCCCATCGCCGAGATGATGCAGAGCCCGGCGAGCCTGCCCGGCCTTTCGGATGGCGGCGCGCATGTCGGCATGATCTGCGATGGATCGTTCACCACGACCATGCTGACCCACTGGATCCGAGACCGGCACCGCGGCGCGAAACTGTCGCCGGAATTCCTCGTGCACCGGCAGGCGCGGGCGACGGCAGAATGGATTGGTCTCTGGGACCGGGGCCTCATCGCCCTCGGCTATCGGGCGGACCTGAATGTCATCGACCTTGCGAACCTGAAGCTGCACCTGCCGGAAGTGATCCACGACCTGCCCGCTGGCGGGCGGCGCCTGATGCAGCGCGCCTCCGGCTACACAGCCACGATCCTGAAAGGCGAGGTCACCCACCGGGACGGCGCGCCTACCGGCGCAAAGCCCGGCCGCCTGGTGCGCGGCCGCCAGGAAGCCCCGGCAAGCGCGCTGGCGGCGGAATGATTTTTGTA
>DNFL01000403.1:0-647 GCA_003486945.1 Hyphomonas sp.
GTCACGGTTAACGGTTTGTCCCTACGCGGGACAATGGATCAGTCAGGAATTCATTTTGGCGGCCTAGAGCGACTGGTTCAGCCGGGTACCGGAACCGGCACTGCGCCGCCTGTGGACATCCGTGATGCACGCCTTCTGCTGGACACGCCGTCCGGGCAAATCGCCGCCACCGTGAATGTTAAGGGCGCGCTGCCACGCGACGGCGCTGTGACCGTCCGGCTCGATCCCGGCAAGGTCGGCAGTTCCGGCGCGCAGGCCAGAATTGAAGAAGGTCGCCTCGACGCGCGGATCGAGAACGGCCTGATCGAGGCGGAACTGGGCTTGAAAATCCAGGAAGGTACGTTCACTGACTTCCGCACTTCCGGTCTGGACCTAATTGCGCGGGCCGAATTTGAAATGGACGCATCGCGGCCTGCGGGCTTTGAATGGTCGATGCGTGCCGCCGGACTTGCAATGCCGGATCTGGAAGCTGAAGGTTTCAGTTCGTCCGGCAGGTTTGAATTCCGAAGCTGGCCCGGGTTCACGGCGGATGTAGCCTTGAATCAGGTCACAACCGCGATGCTGTTGGCGGAGGCGCGCAGCGTACGTGTGGCTGGCCGAGACATAGAATCACCGCGCCTTGAAGGCGAACTTACAGGCGTGGCGGG
>DNFL01000403.1:874-2144 GCA_003486945.1 Hyphomonas sp.
AGGCGAACTTACAGGCGTGGCGGGCGAAGTATCCGGCCCGCTTGTGATGACGACTGCAGCGATTTCTACCCCGGAGGGCTACGCAGAGGCCCTGACATTCTCCGGAGAGGTTGTCAGCCGGCCGCGCGAGACTGTCGCCTTCGACGGTGCACTCTCCGTGCGCGGAGCATCGCTATCAAGGGATATCCGGCAGCGGGCAGGCGCAGCGTTCGTATTTCCGGGTGTCCTGCAAGGCCACGCTGATGCACTCCGCAGTGCGCTTGACCGCGGCCTCTCTGCTTTTGATGCTACTCTTGGCGTCGGGCTGGAGCAACGGGGCAGAAAATTCATCCTTTCCGGCACTGGCGACAGCGCGATCGAAGCCGCCTCTGGCCTCAGTCTCCGCATCCGGTCAGTCGAGGGGCAGCCTTGGCTCGCGATCGACAGCGGCGATATCAGCGCCCGCGGAAACGTTGCACTTTCAGGCGGCGGCGGGCCCTCTGCATCTCTTGCCTTGCGGCAATTCGCAATGAGCCCGGACGCGCTTACATTTGCTGCCGACACGGTCATCCTTTCGGACTGGACTGTCGGTGGGCGGATGATATCGGCTGCGATGTCTGACGTCCGTATGAATTCGGAAGCAGCAGCGCTGGAGTTTGCGGGCAAGGGCGAATTCGAATTTGCCGGCGAAGCGGCTGGCGTTACGTTCGCGCCGACGCGGATCACGGGCGGGCTGGATGGGTCGCGCAGCGAGGAGGGCTGGCGCGTGCAGGCGGCCAGCGCGCCATGCCTTGCGGTTGACACGGACGGCCTTGCGCTCGGCACGATTGCACTCGCACCTGCTCATCTGGACATCTGCCCGGTCAACGGCCGGTTCATGCGGCAGGGACCAAAACCGGGCGGCGCGGCCGTCATGGGAGATGTCCGCCTGCCGTTCACGCTCGAATCCGGCAGCGGCGAACTGAACCTGACGGATGCGGCTATCGACTGGACGTTGGATGGAAAGTTCACGCTTTCCGTTGACGCTGAGACACTCAGCCTGCCGCTGATGCTTGGCGAGCGCACATTGTCCATAGACAGCGCAGCGCCTGGCATCGAGATCGTCACGGGCAAAGGCCCTGCAGCGATCGAGGCGCACCTCGGGGCAACGGTATTCGGCGGCACGATGGTGCCTGCGAAAGTTTCGGCGCGCGAGTTTGTGTTTGACGGTGTCAGCGCGCCGACAGGCATCGAAGGCGCGGTATCTGCCAGCGGCGTGCAGATCAAGGACCTGAATGAAGATGAAATCTAT
>DNFL01000403.1:2355-2817 GCA_003486945.1 Hyphomonas sp.
AATCAAGGACCTGAATGAAGATAAAATCTACGAGCCGATCCTTGCAGACTTCAATGGAACACTTTCAGACCGGCAGCTGGCGTTCACCGGCCCGCTGGCGCTGCAGGCTTCAGGGATTACAATCGCTGACGCCAGACTGGACATGGATATCATCTCGCTGAATGGCGCGGCGAATGTCACGACACGGAATATCGTGTTCCGGGAAGGCGGGCTGCAGCCCTACATGATTTCGGACCGGCTGACGGGTCTTTTTACTCGCGCGACTGGCCGTATAGATGGCACGGCTGACTTCACAATCCGCAGTGGCAAGATTGAAGGCGTTGCGGACGGAAAGGTCAGGGATTTCGGCTTCCAGACCACACAGCTTGGACGTGTTTCCGGGTTTTCGGGCAATATCGAGTTCGATGACCTGATGGCATTGACCACACCGCCGGGGCAGGAGTTTACGCTCGCAAGCGTCAA
>DNFL01000088.1 GCA_003486945.1 Hyphomonas sp.
CAGATCCAGCTCGCCGGCGGGCGGGATCTGTCACCACGTCGTTTTTTCCATTCCGAAGGGGAGTTTATGAACGATACCGACAAGCAGCGCGATCAATTCGTCATCGCGCTACACGAATTGCAGCGCCTCCACGATGCGAGCATCGCAAAGGGGCGATTCCTTGAAAACGTGGTGCAAGGCCGGGAAACGGTGTCGTTCCCTGTCGTTGAGCGATGCCGCGAAGCCATGCTTCAACTGAAGCAGGCGCAACACGGCTTCGACCAGCGGTTTAGCGAAGTGCTTATTCATCCGAACGCCGATCAGGCCGCACTCGAAGCCATGAGCGCAGCCGTAGCACGCAGCGCCGAGCTGGCCGGCCGGCATTTGCACACCATCCTTTCGTGGGTGCCGAGCACGCCCCAGGAACATCGGAGCGGGGAGGGCTGACAATGGAAATGCCGACTTGGGCAAAGGTGGCTATCGGCGTCGCGGTGTTTCTACTGGCAACCCTGGCCGGGGTCTATCTCGCGGGCGTCTTCGTGCTGATCGGGAACAAGATCAGCCCGGCCCAAGCGGACCTTTTGACTTACTACCAATACTGGTTTTATTACCACGACGTAGCGGCCTATGAAAAGCGTCTGCGGGTGTCCGCCATCCTCGCGGCGGTCATTGCCTACGGCCTGCCGGTAGTGCTGTATATCGCAGCTACGCGCAAGGTGCGCGCTCTGCATGGTGAAGCGCGCTTTGCGGTTCACGCCGAAGTCGAGAAATCCGGCCTGCTTGGCTCGAAAGGGATCATCGTCGGCAAGTGGAAGAATCGCTATTTGATGTTCGACGGCCAGCAGTTCGTTTTGCTGTCAGCGCCCACCCGTTCAGGTAAAGGCGTGGGCATTGTCATTCCGAATTTGTTGAACTGGTCGGATAGCGTTGTCGTCCTGGACGTGAAGCAAGAAAACTTCAACCTGACGGCCGGCTTCAGGGCCAAGCATGGGCAGAAGATTTTCCTGTTCAACCCGTTCGCGGAAGACTACCGGACCGCACGCTATAACCCCTTGGGCTACGTGCGCGACGGCGATTTCCGGGTGGGCGATTTGATCGCCATCGGCGAAGTGTTCTACCCGAGCGGTGGCAAAGATGCGTTCTTTGACGATCAGGCGCGAAACTTCTTCGTCGGCCTCGGCCTGTACCTCTGCGAAACGCCCGAGCTGCCGCGCACCATCGGCGAAATGCTGCGCCAGTCATCGGGCAAAGGACAGCCGATTGACAAGTACCTGACGGGGATCATCGACCAGCGGAATTACATCCTGGACGAAGAGGGCAACCGGATTGCTCCGAAGGATTGGAAGGAGGGCGACGACGGATTGCCGCCCTTGTCGATGGAATGCGTGGATGCACTGAACCGCTTCATATCGACCTCGGACAACACGCGCTCCAGCATTCTCGCCTCGTTCAACGCGCCCCTTGGCATCTGGACAAACCCGATTGTCGACGCTGCGACGGCTGAGAACGATTTCGATCTGCGGGACGTTCGCAAGCAGCGCATGAGCATCTACGTGGGTATCACGCCGGACCATCTGCAAGAAGCCGGCCGGCTGGTGAACCTGCTGTTCTCGCAACTGGTGAACCTCAACACCAAGGAGCTACCCCAGGACAACCCGGCATTGAAATATCAATGCCTGTTGCTCATGGATGAATTTACCGCCATCGGCAAGGTGGGGATCATCGCCAAGGCGGTGTCGTACATGGCCGGCTATAACCTGCGGCTGCTGCCGATCATTCAATCGCTGTCGCAACTGGCTTCGGTGTACGGCCAGGAAGACGCCCGAACCTTCGTCACGAACCACGCCCTGCAAATCCTGTACGCGCCCCGAGAACAGAAGGATGCAAACGAGTATTCGGAAATGCTCGGCTACGAAACAGTGCACGCGAAGAACAAGAGCTATCAGACGAGCGGCCGAAGCGGCGGCAGTGTGTCCGAAGCCATCGGCGAGGGCGCCGGCCAGCGCCGCGCCCTTCTGCTGCCACAGGAGTTCAAGGAAATCGGCCAGTGGAAGGAAATCATCATCCTGGAAAACGTGAAGCCGATCTTCTGCGACAAGATCAAGTATTTCGATGATCCGGTCTTCAAGCAACGGCTTCTCCCCGCGCCCGAAGTGGCGGTGCTGGACATGGACACCCACCGGGCAAGGGTGCAAGCGCGCACGCGCCCCTTGACGGTGGCCGACGTGGAAAAAGGCATCGACCTTCGGAAGCTGGCCTTGGACACGTCCAAATTGGAGATTCCCGAAGGCGACGTAACACCCGCCGACGTTGAAAACATCGTCAATAGCTTCTTCGCCATGATCGACGGCGCCGAAGGCTTCGACGCCGATGTGGCCGACGACGGGACGAGCGAACCGCCAACGGCGGACGAGCTGGCCGAGCTGGAAGCGGCTGTAAACAGCATCGAAGAGTCGGCGGACCTGGACGATTTCGCCGCTATCGCGCAAGTCGTAGAGCCTGCCGACGAGGAACTACTGAACTCGATTGAGCCGGCCGACGACGCGGCCGAACTCGATGACGCGGCCATGCTTGCGGCAATGGAGGGCGCCGAGGGTTACGCCTTCGATACGTCGGACGATATGCCGAGTGACGATGCGCCGATATTGGATTTGAGTGTCCTTGACATGCCAATGGCACGGCAGGAGAATGCGAGCTAAGGCATTTTCGTTAGTCCCGGTTTTGCAATGAAGCCGGGGCTAACACGGGGCGCTGCCCTTGGTGCGGTTTATCACAACCGCTTATTTTTGATGATGTTGAAAGGAGCCTTGTATGACGCAAGAACGCACTGCCGGCGCCGCTGGCAAGCAAGCCGAAACCCCCGCCAAAGAAGCGCCGAAGAAAGTCGGCGACTTCGTAATGAAGCCCGAGCTGATCCCCGCCGAGCTGCAAGCGTTCGTCAAAGAACGCCTCGGCCGCGACCCGGAAGGCAACCCCAGGAAGGACGAGAAGGGCGCCGACGTGAAGCCCACCGTCGTACCGGCCAAGGAAAACGGGAGCTACAAGGGCAGCATCATTCTGAACAATGATAGCTACATTGTTCAGGCGGTCGGCAAGGAGGCGAAAACCGCCGTCGTGCACCGGAAGGAAGACGTTGAGCTGATGGGTAGTAAGCTCAAGTGGCGCGACGAAAACAAGAAGCTGCACAACGCCGACGTTCAGATTTACTACAGCGGCGACAAGGCGAAAGCCTATCCGTGGGACAAGGAAAAGGCGCTTGCGGCGCCAGCCAAGGAAGCCGGCAAGGAAGCCCAGGACAAGGGCGGACTGAAGCCCGAAAACCTGCTGGAGAAGGCGCAGCAATACGCCGCCGAGAACATCAAGAACGTGAAGCAGCGAGAGGCGTTTCTGAAGCACCTGGAGAACGTCACGGAGCAGGCAACGGGCCGCCAGCAGCCCGAGCAGGGCGGCAAGGCGCCGAAGGCGGCCGAGCAAGGCAAGAAGGCCGAAAAGGCCGACCAAGGCATCGAACGGTAAGGGGGCAACATGGCAACCGTCACCTACACCGTAAGCAACTCGGCCAGCAAGGAAACGCACGAAACCGCTGATCCGAAGGAAGCCGCCCGCAAGTTCCTGGACACGCCGGCCGAGCATCGACCGGCCATCGTGCGCTCCGTCGTGCGCGACGACGGGCAAGAATCGGCCTCGATTGCCGCATCCACTTGGTATGACGCCAAGGGCAACCAGACCAATTTTCACAAGTCATGGGGACCGACCAACGGCGATCCCGACTTGAACAAGGCACTGGACGAGGAACGCGAGGCACGCAGACAACGCGGCCTCGCCACCGCCCAGGAGTTTCAGGAACTTGCCGACCGGATCGCACCGAAGCCCGAGCAGGCAAAGAGCGGCGCCGAGCAGGCGCCAGCGAATACGCCGGCCCTCGATGACCCCGAATGGAAGCGCCAAGTTGCGGCGCTGCGTGAAACAAGCGACGCCATCCGGGCGGCCGATCCGAACGCCGGCAAGCTGACGCTTGATGACGCCGAAGTGTCGAAGGTGGGCTTCAGCAAGCGCAACGACAAGGGCGTTATGCGCTACGACCTGGACGTATCACAGCAGCGCACCGATGGAGCCGGCGCGACCGTGCGGACGCTGAAGAATCTCGACCGCGACCAGCTCGTAGACGCAGTGGGCGAAAAGAACGCCGACACCATCGACGCCCGAAAGGGCGACAAGGGTGTGCTGAAGGGCAAGGAACTGGCGGCCGACTACGGCCTAAGCCCGGAAGAAAGCGAGCGCCGAGCGCAAGCCAAGGAAGAACGCAAGGCGGCCGATGCGGAAGCGATGCGAGCCAAGTACGGCGAAAATTCGATTGAGCGCGACGACGGCTTGGGCCGTGATGAAATCCTGGCGCGAGCCGCCGCAAATCGGGCGCGGGATCGGGAAGCCCTAGACCGGGACCGCCTCGGCAAGAACGCCGAAAGCAAGCGGATCGACATTGAAAACCTGTCCGAGAAAGCGCAGGAACAGGACGATGCGAACCGTCTTGCGGCGAACACTGGCCGGCAACCGAACTTCGATGCGCAGAAGGAAACCGAGCGCGAGAAGAACCACAAGGCGGAACTGCTGGAGAAGGTGCACCGGGATTACCGGGTCGCCGGCAGCAGCTTCTACTTCAAGGATCGCCCGGAAAAACTCGCGTTCAAGGACAAGGGCGAAAAGCTCGTCACGTCCGCGAACGATGAACGAGTCGCCTTCGCTATGGCGACGATGGCCGAAGCACGCGGATGGAAGACGATCAAGGTCAATGGGCACCCGGATTTCCGCCGCGAAGTCTGGATGGAAGCCAGCTTGCGCGGTATTCAGGTGAAGGGTTTTGCGCCGCAAGAGCGCGATCTGAAGGAGCTGGAAGAGCGGCGCGAACGCACCATGCGGAACAGCGTCGAGAAGGAAGACGCGGGCCGCAAGGTCGGCACGGCCCAGGACAAGCCCGCCCCGGAGAAGACCGACCGGCAGAAAGTCGCCGAGGCGGTCGCCGCTACGGTTATGAGCGAAAAGCTCAAGGGGCAAGACCCGGCCGTGCAGCAGCAGGTAATGCAGCGCATCCAGCAAGGTTTGGACGCCCGCGCCCAGGCCGGCAAGGTGCCGCCGATTCCGGTTTACGACAAAAACGCTCCTTCCCAGGCGAAGGAGGCCGAGCGCATCCGGCCGCAGGTCGAGCGCAATTCCGAGCGCACGCGCTAACAACTATCCAGAAAGGCTACGCCATGACTATGCAAGACCTTCCGTTGTGCCGTTTCACCGCCGGGACGTTCATCGAACTGGATGACCCGATGACCGGGGAACGTTTCATTGCCCAGGTGTGCGACTCGGGAACCGAGTTCATCGACACGACGGGCGAAACCGGCCCCCGCCTGCCGCTGCCGATCTTTGCCGCGTTGAACCCGGTCGAAGTCGGCGACTTCCGCACGCTCAAGCATGAAGTCCTGGAAAATCGGCCGGAAGAATACGCAGCCTTTGCGGGCTTCGTTACGGACCTGTTCGACGCTTTGCCGAAGTTCAACGATCTAACCTTCATGCGCGCCGTGAAGTGGGCCTTCGATGGTGGCGACTACAAGGGCAACGGCGGCACCGGCCGCGCCCTGGAGGTCGCCGCCCAGCTCGAAGAGCAAGCGAAGGCACGGCAGGCGGTTATTGCCGCCCGCGCCGACCTTCTAGCCGCTTGAAAGGGGAGCACGAATGGATGCAACCCACAAGAAACAGCAAGCCGCCTTGATGGTGTACGCGAACATCGCGGCAACCTACAAGGACGCGATGAAGGCGCAAGACGGCCTCACGATCCCCCAGGAACGTAAGGAGGCCGCCGCCCGCGCCTTCGCCATTGCGGATGCGACGGCACGCACCGACAAGGACGCGCCGCGCAAGGACGCTGAAGCCGGCCGCGCCATCATTGAAAAGGCGTATGGCCGCAGCGCCGAAGACGTGGCTTCGATCCTGACAGGTCGCGCCGCGAACTTCGATCTTCCGAAGGGCTTCGAGCGCACGAACGACGTGGACAAGCTGGTTCGGCAAGGTCAGAACATGACCGACGACCTTAACGCCCAGGCGTACCAACAGCGCGGCCGAGTGCAAGCTGTCGGCCCCGGTGGGAACTACATGGACCACGCCGGCCAGCGTGACGAAGGCAAGGAAAAGTTGATACAGCACATGCTCACCATCAAGGCGTCCATCGACGCCCAGGTAGGCCGGAATCAAATCGGCCGAGAGCAAGGCGACTTCACCTATCAGCGCATCCACAAGGAAGTCTTCACACGCGAAACGCCGAAAACGCGCCCCGAGTATGCCGAGTTCGAGAAGGCCAACAGCGCCCGACTCGGGCGCGAGGTCGGCGAGGAAGTTGAACGGCGCTACG
This sequence comes from Hyphomonas sp., assembly GCA_003486945.1. Lineage (GTDB taxonomy): Bacteria > Pseudomonadota > Alphaproteobacteria > Caulobacterales > Hyphomonadaceae > Hyphomonas. Next base: position 6,374 of record DNFL01000088.1, read on the forward strand.
CGGCACAGAGCAAGACGGTCGACAAGGCTTCGGAGCGCGAAGCCCAGGCCGTGAAGCTCGAAGCCGAGAAGTCGGAGCGGATGAAGATTGCGGAAGCCCTGGCCGCCAAGGCGGTAGGCGAAAAGCTCAAGGGCCAAGACCCCGCCGTGCAGCAAGCCGTAATGCAGCGCATCCAGCAAGGTCTTCAGCAGCGCGAAGACGCGGGCAAGCTGGCGAGCATCAGCATCTATGACAAGAACGCGGCACCGAAGACGCAGGACGCCGACCGGCAACGGCCGACGCCAGAGCAACAAGCCGAGCGAACGCGGTAACGGTTCAGCAGCAAGCGCGGTGCGACCGCGCTTTTTTTGTGCCATGATGGCGCTAAAACCGCTGCAAAATCAAATGCTTATAATATAGATTATGTTAAGTTCATACCGTGGCGACACTGGCGAGCTGGCCAGGTAGATCTTTTGTCACCACGGCCCGGCATGGTGACAAATCGCGGTCCTCGATCGCGTCGAATTGTCACCATCCGCCCTCTTCATGGTGACACCGCCGACCCGGCGCCGGCCGCGATCCGC
>DNFL01000218.1 GCA_003486945.1 Hyphomonas sp.
GCCCATAGGGCCTCTCCTTTGTTCTGAACTTGAGGGACCCGATTAGGAGCCCGAGACTTCCTGAATGATTTTCTGTGCTTCAGCGCGCGGCACTTCGTCATAGTGATCGAAGAGCATCGTGAACTGAGCGCGGCCTTGCGACATGCCCCGCAGGTTGGACACGTAGCCAAACATGTTGACCAGCGGCACCATCGCCGTGATCGCCGTGGCGTTACCGCGAGCTTCGGAGCCCTGGATCTGGCCGCGGCGGGAGTTCAGGTCGCCGATCACATCGCCCATATAGTCTTCGGGCGTCACGACTTCGACCTTCATGATCGGTTCCATAAGGCGCGGATCGCCCTTCCCTTTCAGCTCGCGGAACGCGCCGCGGGCAGCGATTTCGAAGGCCAGCACGCTGGAGTCGACGTCGTGGAAGGCGCCGTCAACGAGACGGGCCCGGAAGTCCGTGACCGGATAACCGGCGAGCAGGCCGTTTTCCTTGGCCATGTCGAGGCCCTTGGAAACGCCCGGGATGTATTCCTTCGGAACGGCGCCGCCAACGATGGCGCTTTCGAAGATGAAGCCCGAACCCGGCTCAAGCGGCTCGAACTCGAGCTTGATGCGTGCGAACTGGCCGGTGCCGCCCGATTGCTTCTTGTGCGTGAAGTCGATGGTCGCGGCGCGGCCAAGCTTCTCGCGGTAAGCCACCTGCGGCTGGCCGATGTTTGCCTCAACCTTGAACTCGCGGCGGAGACGGTCGATCAGGATGTCGAGGTGAAGCTCGCCCATGCCTTTCATGATCGTCTGGCCGGATTCGAAATCGGTCTCGACGCGGAAAGACGGGTCTTCGGCAGCAAGGCGCTGCAGACCAACCGACATCTTCTCCTGGTCAGCCTTAGTTTTCGGCTCGACGGCGATCTCGATCACCGGCTGCGGGAAGGTCATCGTTTCGAGAACGACGGGCTGCGACGGATCGCAGACCGTGTCACCGGTCGTGGTTTCCTTGAGGCCAGCCAGCGCAACGATGTCGCCTGCGAAGGCTTCAACGATTTCGTCCTGCTTGTTGGCGTGCATCATGACCATGCGGCCGACGCGCTCTTTCTTGCCTTTGGTCGCGTTGAGGAAGGAGTCGCCCTTCTTCAGCTGGCCAGAATAGATGCGCGTGAAGGTGAGCGTGCCCATGTAGGGGTCGTTCATGATCTTGAAGGCCAGGCCGGCGAACGGCTGGTCGTCATCGGCCGAACGCGCAATGTTGCGCGTTTCGGTTTCGTCACCCGGCTTGAAGCCGAGATAGGGCGGCACGTCGAGCGGGCTCGGCAGGAAGTCGACCACGGCGTTCAGCATCGGCTGCACGCCCTTGTTCTTGAAGGCTGAGCCGCAGAGGACCGGCATGAACTTCAGCGACAGCGTGCCCTTGCGGATCAGCGCGCGGAGTGCAGCGACGTCCGGCTCCTTGCCTTCAAGGAAGGCTTCCATCGCCTCGTCGTCCATTTCGACGGCGAGTTCGACGAGGTGCGCACGCATCTCTTCGGCTTTCGCTTTCAGGCTGTCACGAATGGGTTTCTGAACCCAGGTGGCGCCGAGATCTTCGCCTTCCCAGACCCATTCCTTCATGGTGACGAGGTCGACGTGCCCTTCGAGCTCCGATTCCGAACCGATCGGCAGCTGGATCGGCGCCGGGGTTGCACCGGTGCGTTCCTTGATCATGGTGACGCAGTTGAAGAAGTCAGCGCCGGTCTTGTCCATCTTGTTGACGAACACGATGCGCGGAACCTTGTAGCGGTCAGCCTGGCGCCAGACGGTTTCGGTCTGCGGCTCAACGCCGGCGTTGCCGTCCAGCAGAACGACAGCGCCGTCAAGCACAGCCAGCGAACGCTCGACTTCGATGGTGAAGTCAACGTGGCCGGGGGTGTCGATGATGTTGAAACGGAATTTCGGCGTCAGAGCTGTCGTGCCGTCTTCGGTGCGTTCCCAGAACGTGGTGGTCGCAGCCGACGTGATCGTGATGCCCCGCTCCTGCTCCTGCTCCATCCAGTCCATGGTCGCGGCGCCATCGTGCACTTCGCCGATCTTGTGCGACTTGCCCGTGTAGTAGAGGACGCGCTCAGTCGTCGTCGTCTTGCCGGCATCGATGTGCGCGATGATGCCGAAGTTCCGGTAACGCTCCAGCGGGTATTCGCGGGCCATGATGTAAACCTTCGTGTTCAGTGTTCCAGGTAGCGGGAAAGGGTGCCTCGCCCGGGCGAGTTACCTCTTCCGCCCGGACTGGTGATGCTGGTTACCAGCGATAGTGTGCGAACGCCTTGTTGGCGTCTGCCATGCGGTGCGTGTCTTCGCGCTTCTTCACGGCGTTGCCGCGGTTGTTCGAGGCGTCGATCAGCTCGCCGGCCAGGCGCTCCTGCATGGTGTTTTCGTTGCGCGAACGCGCGGCGCCCACCAGCCAGCGGATCGCCAGCGCCTGACGGCGCTCAGGGCGAACTTCAACCGGCACCTGATACGTGGCGCCGCCGACGCGGCGCGATCGCACTTCGATCGCGGGGGCGACATTCGCCAGCGCATCGTGGAACGCCTCGATCGAGGGGCGCTTCAGCTTCTTCTCGACCGTATCGAGCGCGCCATAGACGATCTGTTCAGCGACCGACTTTTTGCCCTCGTACATGATGTAATTCATGAACTTGGTCAGCACGAGATCGCCATGAACGGGATCGGGCAGAACTTCGCGCGGCTCGGCGCGGTGACGGCGAGACATATCTTACTTCCTTATTTCGGACGCTTCGCGCCGTAATGCGAACGGCGTTGCTTACGATCTTTGACGCCTTGGGTATCAAGCACGCCGCGCAGGATGTGGTAG
>DNFL01000231.1 GCA_003486945.1 Hyphomonas sp.
GGCGGCGGCCCCGGCGGCTACAATTGCGCCACGCGCTGCGGCCAGCTGGGCCTCAAGGTCGCCCTCATCGAGAAGCGCGACAAGCTGGGCGGAACCTGCCTGAATGTCGGCTGCATCCCGTCCAAGGCGCTGCTACATGCCTCACATCTTTTCCATGCTGCGCAGCATGATTTCGCCGCGCTCGGCATCAAGACCGGCAAGGTCGAACTCGATCTCGCGCAGATGATGGCGCAGAAGTCCGACGCCGTCGAAGGCCTGACCAAAGGCATCGAATTCCTCTTCAAGAAGAACAAGGTCGACTACATCAAGGGTAAGGGAAAGATCCTCGCGCCCGGCAAGGTGGAAGTCGCGCTGCTGGACGGCGGCTCGAAGGTGCTCGACACGAAGAATATCGTCATCGCCACGGGCTCCGAGCCTGCCACCCTGCCCGGCATCGAGATCGACGAGGAGCGCATTGTCTCCAATACCGGCGCGCTGTCGCTGGGCGCGGTTCCGAAACGCCTCGTGCTGATCGGCGCCGGTGTGATCGGCCTCGAGATGGGTTCGGTCTGGGCGCGGCTCGGTTCAGACGTGACGGTGGTGGAGTATCTCGACCGCATCCTGCCACCGGCGGACGCCGAAGTGGCGAAGGAAGCCGAGCGCACGTTCAAGAAACAGGGCCTCACCTTCAAGCTCGGCACCAAGGTGACCGGCATCGAAAAGCAGAAGACCAAGCTGAAAGTCTCGATGGAGCCCGCCAAGGGCGGTGATACCGAGACGGTCGATGCCGACATCGTCATCGTCGCCATCGGCCGCAGGCCTTACACCGAAGGCCTCGGCCTCGAGAATGTCGGCGGCAAGACGGGCAAAGGCGGCGTCATCGAAGTGACCGATCATTTCCGCGTCGCGGACGGTGTCTGGGCAATCGGCGACTGCATTCCCGGCCCGATGCTCGCCCACAAGGCAGAGGATGACGGCACCGCTGTTGCCGAGCTGATCGCCGGCAAGGCGGGCCATGTGAACTATGATCTCGTGCCCAGCGTCGTCTACACCAACCCAGAAATCGCCTGGGTTGGCAAGAATGAGGAAGAGCTGAAGGCCGCCGGCATCGAGTATGTGAAGGGCAAGTTCCCCTTCATGGCAAACTCCCGTGCACGGACGAACCACGAGACCACGGGCTTCGTGAAGATCCTCGCCGAAAAAGGCACGGATCGCATTCTAGGCGCGCACATGATCGGCGTCGGTGTCGGCGAGATGATCGCAGAAGTCTGCGTCGCGATGGAATTCGGCGCCGCCTCCGAAGACATCGCCCGCACCAGCCATGCCCACCCCACCCTGTCGGAAGCCATCCGCCAGGCCGCGATGGGCGTGGAAGGCTGGACGATGCAGATGTAACCGGTGCCGCCGGGACTGGAGCCCGGCGGAAATCTCCCTTAGAGTGGCGCCATGTACACACACGCGGGCGCAGGATGGAGCATCAGGCCGTTTGATCCGGCAGATGCGGGCGCTTGCCTGGCGATCTTCCGCGACTGCCTTGCCGATATGCCCTGGCGCGTGCGAAACCGGGGCCAGTACATGATCCTGCGGCGCGCGTTCGGCCCCCAGAACGCCCTCGTGGCGGAAGAACCGGATGCGGGCATCATCGGCTTCCTGACACTGCAGATGGCGCAGGGCTATGTCGACCATATGTTCGTGGACCGCGACTGGCGCTTCTGCGGCGTCGCCCGCGGCCTGCTGGAAGTCGCCCGCGCGCATGTCAACGGCACGCTGAGCCTGGATGTCGACACGGAAAACCTCGGCGCCCGGCGCGCCTATGAGGCGCTCGGCTGGCAGGTAGTGGCGAGCACGACGGCAAACGGCAAGGCGCGCCAGATGCGCCTCGTCAGCCCCTGACCGCTTTGCCCGCACGCCTGCCCCCGAATCCGGAAACCGTTTATGCCGCCCCGGCAGACTGGGTTGCGCGCGGCGCGGGCGCGCAGGGCAACCTGTTCCTTACGGGGCGCGCCGGCACGGGCAAGACAACGCTCCTGCGCAAATTCCTCGCCGAAGCCGGCGACAAGGCGGTGGTCGTCGCGCCCACCGGCGTGGCCGCGATGAATGCCGGCGGGCAGACGATCCACTCGTTTTTCAAGTTCCCGCCGCGCCTGATCGAAGCGCAGGATGTGCGCCGCCTGCCGAACGCCCGCGTGGTGCGCGCCATCGACACAATGGTGATCGATGAAATCTCGATGGTGCGTTCCGACATGCTGGACGCCATCGACCGCAGCCTGAAACTGAACCGCGGCTCGAAACGCCCGTTCGGCGGTGTACGGATGATCCTCTCCGGCGACCTGCACCAGCTGCCGCCGGTCGTGTCCAATCAGGAAAGCCCGATCCTGCAGGAGCGCTTCGGCGGAAACTACTTCCACAACGCGCATGCCTTCAAGGAGGCGGAGTTCGCGCTGCTCGCCCTTAAGCATGTGTTCCGGCAGGAAGACCCGCGCTTCCTCGCCCTTCTCGGCGCGCTGCGCAATGGCCGCGTGACGCCGCAGGACGAGCTGACGCTGGCCCGCCTCGTGTCAAAACGCAGCGCGGCGGAGGCTTCCGACACGCATGTCGTGCTGACCCCGAACAATGCCAACGCCTTCCGCATCAATCAGACGCGCCTCGCCCAGCTGACCGGCGAACGCAAGATCTTCGCGGCCGATGTGCAGGGCCAGTTCGACGACAAGAGCTTCCCGACCGAGGCGGACCTTGAACTGAAAGTCGGCGCGCGCGTGATGCTGATCCGCAACGATCCCGAAGGGCGCTGGGTGAACGGCACGCTGGCGCATGTCGAAGGCTTCGACTCCAAGAGCGTGATCGTGAAGATCGGCAAGCGCGTCTACGAGATCGAGCAGGCGGCCTGGGAAAAGTACCGCTACGATTTCGAGATGGACTCGAAAAAGGTGAAGCGCGAAGTGGTCGGCACGTTCAAGCAGGTGCCGCTGCGCCTTGCCTACGCGGTCACCGTGCACAAGGCGCAGGGCCTGACGCTCGACAATGTCTATATCGATTTCGATTCCGGCATGTTCGCGCACGGACAGGCATACGTCGCCTTCTCGCGGGCGCGCACGCTGGAAGGGCTCGAAATCTCACGGCCGCTGCGCCCGCGCGACCTGGTGCTCGACCGCGACGCGTTTGCCTTCGGCGACCTCGACACGATCGAGGATACGCCGGCCTACCTGCTGGCAAAATTCCGGAAGGACGAGGGCGTGCTCGTTTAAGCGAGCTTGCGGATTTCGTCTGCCAGCGCGCGGTCCTTGTCGGTGACGATGGCTTCCAGCGTCTTCACGCGCTCCTTCAGCCGCGCCACGTCCTCGCGCAATTTCGCGACTTCGCCTTGCGTGACATCATCTGCGCGGGAATTGGCGCGTGTCTTCAGGTAAGTGGTGTAGACCCCTGCCCCGACGCTGATCGCGACGATGAGCACCACCATTTCAAACGGACCCATGTGATCATCCTCCGGTTCGCAGCAGGCAAGATGCCCCAAAGGGGCGGTGAATAAAAGGCCAGATCAGAACGGATCAGAGCCGGTCAATATCGCGGCGCAGGCGCCAGTCGCGGTCGGTGATGATTTCCTCGAGCACGCGGATACGCTCGTTGAGGCGGTCGATCTCCGTATCCCGCGCCCCGCGCACATCGGACTCCGGATAGCCGGCATACCGGCGCGGACGACACCGCGACCTGCCCGCTACCGCCCAGACGATCAGGGCCACGGTCATGAACAGCCAGAATCCAGACATGTCATCCTCCCTCACATATCGATTATCAATGTGGGGAGATTGGGGGTCAGCGCAAGGGGCGGGGAAGAAAAAAACGACTCAGCGCCCGGTCGACCCAAATCCGCCGGCGCCGCGTGCGGTCTCTCCGAGCTCGCTGACTTCCTGCCAGCCGAGGCGTGTCACCGGGGCGAGGACGAGTTGGGCTATGCGTTCGCCGCGCTGGATGGTGAAGGCTTCTGCCCCGAGATTGATCAGGATCACCTTGATCTCGCCGCGATAATCCGAATCGATCGTGCCCGGCGTGTTGAGGCAGGTGAGGCCGTGCTTGGCGGCGAGGCCGGAGCGCGGGCGCACCTGGATCTCGTAGCCTTCGGGGATTGCGACAGAGAGCCCGGTCGGCACCATCGCGCGCGCGCCGGGGGCGAGCACCACGGGCTCACCTTCCGGCACAGCGGCGCGCACATCCATGCCGGCAGAGCCAGCGGTTTCGTAAGACGGCAGCTGCAGCCCGTCAAAATGCGGCAGCGGGCGGACTTGAACAATGACTTCGCTCATCGTCCTCCGGTGCGGAGACTCTGGCGATGAGTCAAGCGGGCCTATTCCGCCGCGAGTCTCAGCCCCGGCTGCGGGCCGGTGAGCGCGTCGGCCACGCGGGCAGCGAGGCGGCGGGAGACGTCTTCCTTGGCGAGGCGCGGCCAGTGTTCGCTGCCCTCGGCTGTGATCAAGTAAACCTCGTTCTCCGCCCCGCCCATCACGTCGCCGGACACGTCATTCGCGACGATCCAGTCGCAGCCCTTGCGGGCGCGCTTGTCGGTGGCGAGGGCTTCGACATCATGCGTCTCGGCGGCAAAGCCGATGACGAGGAGCGGGCGGTGTTTGCGCTTGTGACTGAGTGTGCGCAGGATGTCCGGGTTCTCGGCAAGTTCGATGGACGGGGCGGCGCCCTTGCCTTTCAGCTTCAGCTTTTGCGGCGCAGCCTTCACCGGGCGCCAGTCGGCGACCGCAGCCACGGAGACAAAAACATCCGCAGGCAAAGCATCTTCGCACGCCTTCAGCATCTCTCGTGCGGTCTCCACCTGCACGCGTTCGACACCAGGCGGTGCGGCGAGCGAGACCGGTCCCGACACCAGCGTCACGCGCGCGCCTTCAGCGGCCAGCGCAGCAGCAATCGCATAGCCCTGCTTGCCGGAGGAATGGTTGGAAATATAGCGCACCGGGTCCAGCGGCTCACGCGTCGGCCCGGCGGTGACGAGCGCGTGCAGGCCGCTGAGGCGTTTCGCTTTGGGCGACAACATCGCCTCGACCTCGGCCGCGATCACCAGCACATCTGGCAGGCGGCCGGGTCCGAACTCGCCGCAGGCCATCGGGCCGACATCCGGCTCAACAACCGTCACGCCGTCCGCGCGCAGGCGGGCGACATTGCGCTTCGTGGCGGCGTGTTCCCACATCCGCACATTCATCGCCGGCACCATCAGCACGGGCTTGTCGGTCGCGAGCAGCGTGGTGGAGGCAAGGTCATTCGCAAGACCGTTAGCCGCCTTCGCCATCAGGTCCGCCGTTGCAGGGCAAACCACGACGAGATCGGCCGAGCGCGACAGCTCGATATGCCCCATCTCGGTCTCGTTGGTGAGATCGAACAGTTCGGAATAGACCTTCTCGCCCGAAAGCGCGGCGACCGAGAGCGGCGTCACGAATTCCGCGCCGGCCTTCGTCAGGATCACGCGCGAGGCAATGCCGCGCCGGCCCAGTTCGCGGATCAGCTCC
>DNFL01000321.1:0-228 GCA_003486945.1 Hyphomonas sp.
GGGAGGTCGGTGCCAAAAGCGGAATGAGGGGGGCGTGCGCGACTTCCATTTCTACACTCTGAATCGGGCGAGCCTGGCGCTGTCGACGTGCCGGTTGCTTGGCCTGAAACCCCAACCCGCAAAGGCGGCCTGACGATGAACCGGAAAGAACGTTTTGAACGCCTCGAGGCGGAAGCCGCGAAACGCATTCTCGTGCTGGATGGGGCGATGGGCACGATGATCCAGCGC
>DNFL01000321.1:586-905 GCA_003486945.1 Hyphomonas sp.
CATCGAAACGAATACGTTCAGCGCGACGACGATTGCGATGGCGGATTACAAGATGGAAGCGCTGGCCGACGAGATTGCCGCGGAGGGCGCGCGGATTGCGCGAGAGGCAGCGGATGCGGCTGAAGAGCGGCTGGGCAGACCGGTAGGCGTGCTGGGCGCGATCGGGCCGACGAACAAGACGCTGTCGCTCAGTCCCAAGGTGAGCGATCCGGGATACCGGGACATCTCGTTCGATGAAGTGCGCAATGCCTATTATGCGCAGGCGAAGGCGATTGCGCCGTGGACGGATGTTTTCCTGATCGAGACGGTGTTCGACACG
>DNFL01000321.1:1129-20627 GCA_003486945.1 Hyphomonas sp.
TCTTCGACACGCTGAACGCCAAGGCGGCGATCAAGGCGCTGATGGATTTTGCGGCAGATACGGGCGAGCGGCTGCCGATCATCATTTCGGGGACGATCACGGATGCGTCCGGCCGGACGCTCAGTGGACAGACGGCTGAGGCGTTCTGGAACTCGGTGCGCCACGCGCGACCCTGGGCGATTGGCCTCAATTGTGCGCTCGGCGCGGAACTGATGCGGCCGCACATCGCCTCGATTGCGCGGGTGGCGGACACGCGTGTGATTGCCTATCCGAACGCCGGATTGCCGAATGCGTTTGGCGAGTATGACGAGACACCGGACGAGACGGGCGGGCATCTTGGCGAGTGGGGCAAGAGCGGGCTGGTGAATATTGTCGGCGGATGCTGCGGCACGACGCCGGCGCATATCGCGGCGATTGCGAAGGCGGCGGCGAAGGCTGCGCCGCGCGCGGTGCCGAGCGTGGCGCCGGCGATGCGATTGTCCGGGCTGGAGCCGTTCGAGGTGGCCTCGTGACGACCAATGGCGAGGTGCGCCCGGGCGACCTGTTTGTGTTCTATGGCCTGCTGAAGCAGGGCGCTGCGGGCGGGCCGCAACACATTCCGTTATCGGAGGCGGGCGAATGGGTGGCGCCGTGCAAGTTCCGTGGGCGGATGTATGACATTGGCGGCTTTCCGGGTGTCGTGGCGGGCGACAGTGTTTGCCACGGCGTGCTGTACCGTATCCATGATGTGAGCATCGTGCCGGCGATGGATGAGTATGAAGACGTCACCGACGACGCGGAAACGGCGCTCTACCTGCGTCAAAAGATTGCGCTGCTGGACGAAACCGGCAGCCCGACGGGCGCGCAGGGATGGATCTATATGTACAATCAGCCGACGGACGGCTGCCCGGTGATCGAGGACGGAAACTGGTCACTGGATGCGGGAAAGACACGGAAATGACGCGCGCTTCCTCCCAGAGCTTTGTCAATATCGGCGAACGCACGAACGTGACCGGCTCGGCCGTGTTCCGGAAGATGATCGTTGAGGGGCGCTATGGCGACGCTGTGGACGTGGCGCGCCAGCAGGTGGAGAATGGCGCGCAGGTGATCGACGTCAACATGGACGAAGGCATGCTCGACGGCGTGCTGGCCATGACGACATTCCTGAACCTGATCGCGGCAGAGCCGGATATCGCGCGCGTACCGGTGATGATCGACTCGTCCAAATGGGAAGTGATCGAGGCCGGCCTAAAATGCGTGCAGGGCAAGGCCATCGTCAACTCCATCTCATTGAAGGAAGGCGAAGCGAAGTTCATCGAGCAGGCTCGGGCGTGCCTTTCCTATGGCGCGGCGGTGGTCGTGATGGCCTTCGACGAGACGGGGCAGGCGGATACCGCGGCGCGCAAGATCGAGATCTGCCAGCGGGCGTTCCGAGTGCTGACGGAGAAGGTGGGCTTTCCGGCGGAAGACATCATCTTCGATCCGAACATATTTGCGGTGGCAACGGGCATTGAGGAACACAATACCTATGCCCTCGATTTCATCGAGGCGGTGAAGGTGATCCGCGAGACGTGTCCGGGGTGTCATATCTCGGGCGGGCTTTCGAACGTGTCGTTCAGCTTCCGCGGCAACGAGCCGGTGCGCCGGGCGATGCATTCGGTGTTTCTATATTATGCGATCCCTGCGGGGATGGACATGGGCATCGTCAATGCCGGCCAGCTGGATATCTATGATGATATCGAGGCGGAGCTCCGCGAGCGTGTGGAGGACGTGATCCTCAACCGGCGGGCGGATGCGACGGACCGGCTGCTGGAGATTGCCGAACGCTTCAAGGGGCAGAAGGGCAAGACGCAGGAGAAGGACCTTTCCTGGCGCGAGGCACCGGTGGCGAAGCGGCTGGAATATGCGCTGATCCACGGCATCTCCGAATATATCGATCAGGACACGGAAGAAGCGCGCCTCGGCGTGGAGCGTCCGCTGCATGTGATCGAGGGGCCGTTGATGGATGGCATGAATGTCGTCGGCGACTTGTTCGGCGCGGGCAAGATGTTCCTGCCGCAAGTAGTGAAGTCGGCGCGCGTAATGAAGCAGGCGGTGGCCTGGCTCGAGCCATTCATGGAGGAAGAGAAGCAGCGCCTTGGCACGGTGAATACGACCAATGGCAAGGTGCTGATGGCGACCGTGAAGGGCGATGTGCACGATATCGGCAAGAATATCGTCGGCGTGGTGCTCGCCTGCAACGGCTATGAGATCATCGACCTTGGCGTGATGGTGCCGGCGGAGAAGATTCTCGATACGGCGGTGAAGGAGAAGGTGGATGTGATCGGCCTCTCCGGACTGATCACGCCGAGCCTTGACGAGATGGTTTATGTGGCCAGCGAGATGCAGCGGCGCGGGATGACGCAGCCCCTGCTGATCGGCGGGGCGACAACGAGCCCAGCGCATACGGCAGTGAAGATTGATCCCGTGATCCGCACGGCGCCGGTGATCCATGTGCTGGATGCGAGCCGGGCGGTGGGCGTGGTATCCTCGCTGCTGAACGAGACGGAGAAGCCGAACCTCGTGGCGCAGACCAAGGAGCGCTTTGAGCGGATGCGTGAGGCGCGCAAGGATGGTCCGCCCAAGGAGCGTTTGTCGCTGGCGGAGGCGCGCAAGGCGGCGTTCCGGCCGGACTGGAAAAGCTACGAAGCGCCGAAGCCGACATATACGGGCACACGGACGTTCGAGGGTTTCGACCTTGCGACGCTGGCGCGGTATATCGATTGGACGCCGTATTTCTCGGCCTGGGATCTGGCGGGCAAGTTTCCGCTGATCCTTGAGGATGAGAAAGTGGGCGAGGCGGCGCGCGGGCTGTGGCGCGATACAGAGGCGATGCTTCAGCAGCTGATCGGCGAGGCCTGGCTGAAGCCGAAGGCGGTGGTTGGCTTCTGGGGCGCGAACGCGGTGGGCGATGATATCCGGCTGGAGACGGGCGACACGTTCTTCACGCTGCGCCAGCAGATGAAGAAGGACAATGACCGCGCCAACTATGCGCTGTCGGATTTCGTCGCGCCGGAAGGCGAGGACTGGGTTGGCGGCTTTGTCGTGACGGCGGGGCCGGAGGCGGACGAGATTGCCGACCAGTTCCGGAAGAAGGGCGATGATTATTCCTCCATCATGCTGAAGGCGCTGGCGGACCGGTTTGCCGAGGCGATGGCGGAGTTCATGCACGAGCGCGTGCGCAAGGAGCTGTGGGCGTATGCCCCGGACGAGGCGCTGTCGAACGAAGACCGGATCGCAGAAAAGTATCGCGGCATCCGCCCGGCGCCGGGATACCCCTCGCAGCCGGAGCATACGGAGAAGGCGACACTGTTCCGTCTGCTGGAGGCGGAAAAGCGGATCGGCGTGTCTCTGACGACCAGCTATGCGATGACGCCGCCGGCTTCGGTTTCCGGGCTTTATCTGGCGCACCCGGATGCAATCTATTTCGCCCTTGGCCGGATCGAGCGCGATCAGGTGGAAGACTATGCGCGGCGCAAAGGCTGGGACACGAAGACGGCCGAGCGCTGGCTGGCGCCGGTGTTGAATTACGATCCGTTTGCGCTGGTGGAAGCCTAGCCGCCGCTGCCCGAGTCGCTATAAGACGCGGGCTGACATCCTTGTCATTGGGGAGAGACTTATGCCGAAGGCGCGCCTGCGGGGCGAGAATGCGAAGATCGTGGCGACCCTTGGGCCGCGCAGCCGGTCGCTGAAGGAAATCCGCGCGCTGGCGGAGGCGGGGGCGGATGTGTTCCGGCTGAACTTCTCCCATGGCAGCCATGAGGATCATCGTGCGACGCTGGAGACAGTGCGCAAGGTGGAGGCGCTGGTGGGCCGGCCGCTGGCGGCGCTGGCGGACTTGCAGGGGCCGAAGGTGCGCGTCGGCAGTTTTGCCGGCGGCGAGATGAAAGTTTCGTGGAACGCCGAGTATGCGCTGGTCGCAGCGGAAGCGACGGACGCCGCCGAGACGATCCCCGTGCCGCACAAGGCGATCATCGATCAGCTGGAGATCGGCGACACGATCCTTGTTGATGATGGCAAGCTGATCTCCACGGTGACGCAGGCCGGCAAGGCGCCGAAAGGGCGCGCCGATGTGCCGGGCAAGATTTCGGACAAGAAGGGCTTCACCGTGCGCGGCAAGGCGCTGCCGGTGAAGGCGCTGACGGACAAGGACAAGGCGGACCTCGAGTTTGCGCTGTCGATCGGTGTGGACCTTGTGGCGCTGTCCTTCGTGCAGTCGGTGTCCGACATTGCGATGACCAAGGCGATCATTGATGGCCGGGCGCCGCTCATTGCGAAACTGGAGAAGCCTGCGGCGCTGGGCGAGCTGCGCGAAATCATCCACGCCTCGGACGGCGTGATGGTGGCGCGGGGCGATCTGGGCGTCGAATATCCGCCTGAAGAAGTGCCGGTGATCCAGCGGCGCATCATCCGCGCGGCGCGGGCGGCGGGGCGGCCGGTGATTGTGGCGACGCAGATGCTTGAGTCGATGATCGAGAATTCGGCGCCGACACGTGCGGAAGCGTCGGATGTGGCGACCGCAATCTATCAGGGCGCGGACGCGGTGATGCTGTCGGCGGAGACGGCTGTGGGACGCCATCCGGCGACGGCGGTGGCGATCATGTCGCGCATCATCCGGGCAACGGAAAATGCAGAGGACTATCGCAAATCGCTGCTGCAGTTCAAAGGCGACGGCGTGGAGACGCACGCGATTGATGTGATTGCCAAGACGGCTACAGAAATGGCGGAAGCGGAAGGCGCGACGGCGCTGGCGCTGCGCACCGGGGCGTTTGACCGGCTTGCGCGGTTCTCGCGGGTGCGCGGGCCGAAGCCGATCCTGTACGGATCAATCCAGGACGACCGCGTGCGGCAGGCCTGCCTCCTGTGGGGCGTGCATCCGCACAAGCTCGATGCCGGGGTCGAGAACTGGTACCGGTCGCTGATGAAGGCGGCGGGGCTGGAAGGCCGGGTCGCCTATGCGCGCTGGTCGGGTGATGATGCGCGCTTTGCCTGGGAGATCGGGGTCGGCAAGGGCCTCGATGGCAAGCCGATCACTGGCGTATGATCATCTGACCCTGACGGACTTCATAGGAATGAAGTTCGCCAAGGAAGGTCATGCCGAGCAGGGACTGTTCGAGTTCGGTGCGCAGGATGACGGCGGGCACATCCTTGATGATGACGCGGCCGACGCGGATGCTGGGCAGCGTGACAGGCGCGCCATAAGTGAGGCCGCCAGCGGTGCGGATTTCGGAATCGAAGTCGAGTTCCTCAGGTTTCAGGCCGAGGCGCTGGGCGTCGAAATAGGTGAGGGCGACGATGCTGGCGCCGGTATCGACCATGAACTTGACCTGCGTGCCGCCAACGTCGGCGCGGGTCCAGAAGTGGCCGTCATTTTCCTTGTCGATGAAGGCGGAGCGCGAGCCGGGCGAGACAGCCGGCTGCGGCGTGGCGGTCGCAACCGTTACCGGTTCCAGAACGGCGATGTCTGCTTCCTCGTCCTGGAATTTCGGCGCGATGCCGAACGAGATCAACAGCGCGATGGCGACCGCCGTGAACATGACAATGAAGAGGCTGCGAATCGTCATGGCTCAACGTTTCCCGAGGGACTGGAGATGAGCAATACGTTCCGGCAGCATTGCAAGGACATTTTCGCGTCCGTCAGGCCCCATTTTCACCCATGCGGCGATTTCAGGCAGGGTGCGGCCGCAGCCAAGACAGAAGCCCGTCTGGCCGTCTACGGCGCAAACCTTGATGCAGGGGCTCTTTATTGGTTCGAGGGACATGAATATAGCAATTACCGGAAGGGGCCGAGCCTGCAACTATTACACAAAGCGCGTAACAAATCCTTGCCGGACACAGTCCTGAATCTCTGATATTTTAACCCCGGCGCCGGGCTTTGGCGCGAGGAGACTTTCACCTTGAACGACCCTGCGGTTCAGAAATCGCCCCTTACGGATGTCCGGGACCTGATTCTCAAGCCGGTCGAGGCAGATGCGGAGGCTGGCCGCAGGGTGCGTGAGGCGCTGCTTGGCATGGGCCGGGAAGGCGACTTCGGGAGGCTGGGTGAAGCTGCAGAATGGCTGGCACGCTGGCAGCGGCGTTTCCCGCCGCGGATCGAGAAACCGACGCTCGCGATCTTTGCCGGCTCGCACGGGATCGTGGATGCGGGCGTGTCGCTGTCGAGCAATTCGGATACGCGCGCGCACATCGACGCACTGAAAAGTGGCCGGGCACCCCTGTCAGCGATTGCGACGCAAGCTGGGGCGACGGTGCGGGTGTTCGAACTCGCGCTCGACCGGCCGACACCGAGCATCGCCAAGGAAGCCGCGATGACCGAGCGCGAATGCGCCGCGACCATTGCGTATGGATTTGAAGCAGTGGAGGACCAGCCGGACCTCCTGGCGATTGCCGTCTCGGGGGCCGGTGTCGGCACGGCGGCGGCGGCGGTGGCGTGTGCGCTATATGGTGGGTCCCCGGACTATTGGGTGCGCCCGAGCGCGCAGACGCCGGCGAGCCTTTCAAACAAGCGGATCGAACTTGTCAGCGCGGCGCTGAAGCTGCACCGGGGGCACCTCTCCGATCCGCTGGAGGCACTACGCTGCCTGGGCGGGCGGGAACTCGCGGCGTGCGTCGGCGCCATCGTGGCGGCCCGGCATCAGGGCATTCCGGTGGTGCTGGACGGGTTTGCGACGACGATTGCGGCGGGCGTGGTGCATGCGATTGCGCCGCAGGCGGTGAGTCATTGTCTTGCCTCGCACATTACCCAGCGCCCGGCACATGAAGCAGCGCTCGAGCGGCTTGGCCTGGCCCCGCTGATGCAGTTGCAGTTCCAGACCGGGGGCGGGCTGGGCTCGGCAACGGCCATCGGTGTGCTGAAGACTGCCTGCGCGCCGTTCATCGCGAAACCCGCCGAGGGTTGACGCGAGGGAGGCTGCGTCAATCTTTACGCTGACGTGCGCGTCACCTTGCCAGCGCGGGGCATCAACTGACATAGAGAGGCCAACAGGCACAAAGAGATACCGGAGGACCAACGGCCATGAATCTCGATTTTTCCCCTGAAGAGATCGCCTTCCGCGACGAAGTTCGCACGTTCATCCGGGACAATTACCCGAAAGAGCTGATGGGCATGGGCAATCGCGAGGACCTGACCCGCGAGCAGTTCCTCGCCTGGCACAAGATCCTCGGGAAGAAGGGCTGGTCGACAGTTGCCTGGCCGAAGAAATATGGCGGCACGGGTTGGACCTCCACCCAGCGCTATATCTGGTCTGAAGAGAATGCCCGCGTTGACGCGCTGATGCCGCTGCCGTTCGGTGTCTCGATGGTCGCGCCGGTGATCTACACGTTCGGCAGCGAAGAGCAGAAGGAGCGCCACCTTCCAGGCATCCGTTCCGGCGATGTTTGGTGGTGCCAGGGCTATTCCGAGCCGGGCGCCGGTTCAGATCTCGCGAGCCTCAAGACGACGGCTGTTCGCGACGGTGACCATTACATTCTCAACGGCCAGAAGACCTGGACCACGCTGGCCCAGCATGCCGACTGGGGCTTCTTCCTTTGCCGCACCGATCCGAGCGCGAAGCAGCAGGAGGGCATCTCCTTCATCCTCGTCGACATGAAGACGCCAGGCATTGAAGTGCGCCCGATCAAGTTGATCGACGGCACACATGAAGTGAACGAGACTTGGCTGACGGATGTTCGCGTGCCGGTCGAGAACCTAGTCGGCAAGGAAAACGAAGGCTGGACCTATGCGAAGTTCCTGCTGGCGCACGAGCGTTCGGGCATCGCCGGTGTGGCCCGCTCGAAGCGCGGCGTGGAGCGCCTGCGTTCGATCGCGTCGCAGGAGTCGATTGATGGAACGCCGCTGATCCTGAACGGCGACTTTGCCCGCAAGATCAGCCAGCTGGAAATCGACCTGACGGCGCTGGAGTTCACCGAACTGCGCACGCTGGCTTCGGAAGCGGCTGGCAAGGGCCCTGGCCCGGAAAGCTCGATCCTCAAGATCAAGGGCACCGAAATACAGCAGCGCCTGACGGAGCTGACGCTGGAAGCGGTCGGCAATTATGGTGCGCCTTATGTTCGCGGCGCGGCGCCGAACGGGCAGAACGAGTACGGCATCGGTCCGGATTACTCGAACCACTCGGCCGACAGCTATTTCAACATGCGCAAGACCTCAATTTACGGCGGATCGAATGAGATCCAGCGCAACATCATCACCAAAATGATCCTCGGCCTGTAAGGCATCGGGGCCGGGAGGAGCACAGAGATGGATTTCAATTTCACCGAAGAACAGACGATGATCCGCGACAGCCTCGCGAAGCTGATCAAGGACAAGTATGATTTCGACACGCGCCGGAAGGTCGTCGCCTCCAAGGATGGCTGGCGTCCGGAAATGTGGGCGCAGTTCGTGGAACTCGGCCTGACGGCGGCGCCGTTCAGCGAAGAAGATGGCGGTCTCGGTGGCGGCCCGATCGACGCGATGGTCGTGATGGAAGAATTCGGCAAGGGCCTCGTGGTCGAGCCGTTCCTGCAGACGGTCGTGATCGGCGGCGGCTTCCTGAAGCGCGGCACGACGGCCCAGAAGGAAGAACACCTCGCCGCACTCATCGGCGGTGAAGCCGTGTTCGCCTTCGCCTATGCCGAGCCTAAAGGCCGTTACAATCTCGCCGATCTCGAAACGACGGCGAAGAAGGATGGCAAGGGCTGGAAGATTTCGGGGCATAAGGCAGTAGTTGTCGGCGCGCCGTGGGCGAGCCATTTGATCGTCACCGCACGCACCGGCGGCGGACGCCGCGACGCGAAAGGCGTTGGCGTGTTCATCGTGCCGAAGTCTGCCAAGGGCGTGACCACGCGCGACTATCCGACCGTGGACGGCCGGCGCGCTTCGGAAGTGTATTTTGACAACGTCGCCGTGGGGCCGGAAGCGGTGATCGGCGAAGACAGCCTCGGCCTCGTGGAGCTGGTTACCGATGAAGCCATCGCAGCGCTCGCGGCAGAGGCCTGCGGCGCGATGAAGGTCGCGCAGGCGATGACGGTGGAATATTCCAAGACGCGTAAGCAGTTCGGCACGCCGATCGGCAAGTTCCAGGTGCTGCAGCACCGGATGGTCGACATGTTCATGGAAGCCGAGCAGTCGGTGTCTATGACCTACATGGCGACGCTGAAACTCGGCGAGGATGACGTGACCCGCAAGAAGGCCGCTTCGGCGACCAAAGTGCGCATTGGCCAGGCCGGCCGGTTCGTCGGCCAGAGCGCGATCCAGATCCATGGCGGCATGGGCATGACGGATGAGCTGGCCATCGGCCACTATTTCAAGCGCCTGACGATCATCGATTCCGAGTTCGGAAACGTCGATCACCACCTGAAGCGGTACACGGACCTTTCGGCAGCGGAAGTGGCTGTCGCAGCGGAGTAAGCCGTCAGGTTACGGATGAATTATGGCGGGGCTGGAGCAATCCGGCCCCGTTTTCATTTCCGCGCGGCCAGCTCTTCGTGGATCGCGCGGATGGGTTCGGCGTGGGAGAGGCGCCGGCGGGCTTCGGCCTTGGCCTTCGCGGAAAGCGCGGCGCGGCGCGCGGAGTCGCGGGCGAGGGAGAGAATTTCGGCTTTCAGGGCCTGCGGACCATCGGCGACGACCACCAGATCATCCAGCACTGGGCCGAAGCCTTCCAGCGCGAGCGAGTAAGCAGTGCAGGGCATGCCCAGCAGCAGGTATTCCGCGACCTTGATCGACACGCCGGTGGCGAAACGCGTCGGCGCGATGCCGATGGAGTTTGCTCCGCCGAGGCTTTCGAGATGGTCGACACGGCCGAGCAGTTTTACGCCGGGCAGGGATGCTTGTTGCGGTGTCAGCGTCTTGCAGATGGATCCGGCAATGTGGAATTCCAGGCCCGGTTCTTCTGCCCGGACGCCGGGCCAGACATCGGCGAGGAAATGGTTCAGCGCTTCGGTATTGCCGCCGTGGACCGTGCCGATGAAGACGACGCGCGGCGAGGCGGTCTCCTCTATGGCGCCGTATTCGGGCGCATCTGGCGCGACCCAGGCGAGGCGCGCGGCGGGCAGGTGGGGACGCAGCGTTTCGAGTTCGTTGGCGGATGCGAAAAAGACAAGGCTGCAGGAGGAGAGCCAGCCCAGTTCGGTTTCGAGGCTCGTCTCGTCGAAATCGATCACCTGGCCGCCGGCGCGGAAGCGGGCGGCGCGGTCTGACAAGAGGTCGTGCATCAGGCAGGCATGGATGGTCTGCGCACGGATGAGCTTAAGGGCAGGACCCATAGAGCTGTATTCGGCGAGGGTGATATCAGCCGTCTGCTTGTCGCATTCGCGCGCGACGATGCGGGCTTCAAGCGCGCTGATCTCGCGGCCGAGATAGCTGGGGATGACGAGCTTGCCGCCGGCGCGGCGATAGGCCTCCTTCAGGAGGCGCAGGGCGAAGCGTGCCCAGATGCGCGGGCTGAACGACCAGTAGCGACTGCCGATCTTCACGGCGCTCGGCCAGGCGATGTCCTTCACCAGAGCCCCGATGCGCGGATGCACGCTCGCCCAGGGGCGATTGCCGAAGGACTGGAAAGGCGCGAACACGAGGCGCACGTCCATGCCGGCGGCGCGCACCATCCGCAGGAAGGTTTCGAGATAGGCGCCGTTGCCGGTGGCCATGTTGTCGAGCTGGCGCTGGACGAGAATGTCCATCACCGGGCGCGGCGCAGCGGTCGGGGCGGGTGTGTTGGTCATTGGCAGCCGTTGGAAGGGGATTGGCGCGGCAATGCAAGTCTGCGGCCAGCAAACTTCGCCCCTCGCGGGAATTCCACAGGCTGTCAGCGCTGTCGGCGGCGCAGGGCGGAGACGGCTTCGAGCGCTTCCTCGCAGGCATCGTGCGGTTCCGGGCCGGCGCCGGTTTCCTGCAGGTGTTGCTGCAGGAAACGGACGGCATTCTCGATCACGGCCAAATCAAATGCGGCCGAGACGGGCCGGTTGTCCAGCGCAGTATGCTCAGAATCGAAATCCGGAATACAATTCATGTTAGAATCGTAACAAATTTCATCTTAAAGTAAATGGCGTTCCTTGTGCCGGTTTCAGGCCCGGCGGTGCAACCACAACAGGGCTGGCGTCAGCTGGCTTTTGCCCACCAGGCTTCAAGATCGGCGGCGAGCGTGTGCGCGGCGTCGCAGACCGGTTTCGGCACCCGGAAGCCGACCATGGCAGAGCCTTCGAGGGAGCTTGCCTCGGTGCCTTTCACTGGCCAGCGCGCGCCTGCGATCAGGTTCGCGCCGAGGCTGGCGAGGAGTTCACCGAATTCCGCTTCGCGCCCGTCACGGTAGAGCGGCAACCAGAGCACGACCATGCCGGTGGGCCAGCGCTTCAGCGCCTTGGGAGTCCAGAGGGCGAGCGCCTCGATATCGCGGCGTGTCTCGTAGCTGGGGTCGGAGAGCACCACCAACTGCTCGCCGCCGCGCGGGGCGAGCTTCAGGGCGCCGGCATATCCGTCGGCCTCGCGGATGAGCGCGCGGGGGTCGCTGCCGATGGCATCTGTCAGGGCACGGAACTCTGCCGGGTGGCGTTCGAAGAACACGCAGCGCGCGGACGCAGGCAGGCGGGCGAGCGCAAGGGCAGGTGAACCCGGATAGTCCATTATGCCGCGCTGTTTCACCAGCGACAGCCAGTCGGCCATGCCGGGTGGCACAGTGCCGGAAAGGAGGGCGCGCACGCCCGCGGCGGCCTCGTCCTTCTTCTTCGCCTGCGCGCCGGTAAGGTCATATCGTCCGCGTCCGGAATGTGTCTCCACATAGAAGACCGGACGCGGACCTTTGGCGGCGTCCTTCAGGATGAGGTCCAGCACGGCGTGCTTGAGCACATCGGCGCGGTTACCCGCGTGGAATCCGTGCTGGTAGGACAGCATGTCCGTTCCTCGTCTGAAGGCTCAGTTCTGCCCGAGGCTTTCCTTGCGGGCTGCCTCGAACTCGTTGCCCGGATACCAGGTCGGCCAGTCAGCGGATTGTGCGATGCCGAGGCCGACTTCGTAGAGGGCCTGAACATCTTCCACAAACCCAGAGAGATCCCAGTCGTCCGAATATTCATCCATCGGCTTATGATAGCGCTCGACCGTATAGGCCATCGCTGCCGCCTTGCCGGCGGCGACACCGCCATCGATCTTGTCTTCGCCGCCATCAGCATACAGCATCGGTACGCCTTTCTTGGCGAAGGAGATGTGGTCGGAGCGGTAGAAGAAGCCGGCTTGCGGAGACTGGTCTGGTTTGATCTCGCGGTCCTGCTTGGCTACAACGCCCTTCAGCAGGTCTTCCAGCTGCGATGCGCCATAGCCGACCACGACCATGTCGCGTGTGCGGCCGATCGGCAGGGCGCCGTCGATATTGATGCCGGCGACGATCTTGCTGAGCGGCACAGTGGCGTTCTCGGCATAGTAGGCCGAGCCGAGCAGGCCCGACTCTTCCAGCGTGACCGCGAGAAACAAGGCGGAGCGGTCCAGCGTCTGGGCCTTCATCGCTTCGGCGATCTCGAGAATGGCGGCGGAGCCGGTGGCATTGTCGACCGCACCGTTAAAGATGTCGTCCTGGTAGAAATCATCGCCGGGCTGGCCCTGCTTCATGCCGAGATGGTCCCAGTGTGCCGTGTACAGAACATACTCGTCCGGCGTGGTTGCGCCTGGCAGGATGCCGACCACGTTGCGGCTGGTCTGCGCATCAATGGTCTGGTTGACCGTGCCACGGATCTTGAGGCCCTCGAGCGTGACCGGCGCAAATCCACGCGTCTTGGCCGCAGTCTTCATCACTTCTAAGTCGAGGCCCGCTTTCGCGAACATTTCGGCTGCCATGTCGCGCGTGATCCAACCTTCGATCAGGGCACGGTCCGCGCCGCCATTGGCACGAACGAGGTCTGACTGTGCGCCGGTCCACGATCCTGCGACAACGTCCCAGCCATAGGAGGCCGGTTCGGTTTCATGGATGACGAGCGCGGCGGTGGCGCCCTGGCGGGCAGCTTCTTCGAACTTGTAGGTCCAGCGGCCGTAATAAGTCATCGCCTTGCCGTTGAAGAGTGCCGGATCGCCGGTGGCGAAGCCGGGATCGTTGACCAGCATGATGACGGTTTTGCCCGCATAGTCCTGACTGGCATAATCGTCCCAGCCATATTCCGGCGCAACGGCGCCGTAGCCGACAAAGACGACATCTGTGGGCTCGAAGGAAACGGAGTTGGTATTCTGGTGCTTGGTCCAGAAGACGGCCTGCTCCTTGAAGGCGAGCGAAAGTTCGTCCTGGTCCGGCCACGTCACGACCAGTTCGGACGTGGCGGGGTCAACGGCCTGATTGACCATTTTCACGGACTGGAACCAGCTGCCATTGTCGCCACCGGGTGTGAGGCCGATACGGGCCATCTCGGCAGCAATCCAGTCGGCGGAGGCTTCGCCGGCCGGTGTGCCGGGACCGCGGCCTTCGAAGATGTCATCGGCCAGCGTCTTTATGCGGATCGCGAGATCGGCGGCGTTGATGTCAGGAGTGGTCGCTTCCGGCAGCGGAAGCAGGAGTTGTGGTTCGGGCGCAGCAGGTGCAGGCGCCGGATCGGGCGCGCAGGCGGCAAGGCCCAGAAGGGCGGCCGCGCTGGCAAATGTAAGGCGATTGAACATGAGGGAATCCCCACCAGAGTTTTTGGATGGGCCGGGTCTGGCACGTCAGGAATGGGCCTTCAAGCGCTGCAGGCCGCTGCCGGGCGTTCAATTCCGCCTGAGTGGGTGCCGATACGGGCTTGTCAGGCAGCGTTCAGGCGCCGATTTTTAGGGTAGAGATCCGGAATCTGCCGGAGAATCGCGAAAGGTTGCGAATGATCGGTTTCACTCTGAACCAGGGCTTGCGGCCGTTGGCAGCGGCGATAGCTGTGCTGCTGACGGCGGCCATGCCGGCCTGCGCCCACCCCGTCACCATCGGGGCGCTGCAGCAGTTGGGAACGGTCGAGGCCGAATTCCTGCCGGCGCAGAAGACGTTCATTGCCTCCGACGGCGCGCGACTTGGCCTGTCGGTCTGGCCGGCGAAGGGCACGGACAACCCGGAATATGTCGTCGTCGGCGTGCATGGCATGAGCGACTATGCGGGCGCCTTCCACATGGCGGCGCCCTACTGGGCCGAGCGCGGCGTGACGACTTATGCCTATGACCAGCGCGGTTTTGGCCGCTCGCCGGGCAAGGGCTTCTGGCCGGAGGAAGAATTGCTGCGCGAGGATATGCGCACGGCGGTGGACGTGGCCCGCAAGCGCCACCCCGATGCGGTGATAACGGTAGTGGCCATCTCGATGGGCGCTTCGGTGGCAATGACAGCGTTCGGCTCTGACAATCCTCCGAAGGCGGACCGGTTGATCCTGTCGGGTCCCGGCCTGCGCGGCTGGGGCGCGCTGAACCCGCTCTACCGGGTGAGCCTCTTCACCTCGACACGGATCAATCCGGACTGGCTGGTCGTGCCGCCGGCGGGGCTCATCAAGATCGAGCCTTCGGACAATCTCGCGATGCTGCGCCGGACATGGTCCGATCCGCACATGACCTATCGCCACCGGATCGATCAGGTATACGGCCTCGTCGACCTGATGGAAAACGCGCACAATGCAGCGCGCAACCTGCCGCGCGACCTGCCGATCCTCGCGTCGTATGGCGCGAAGGATATTGTCGTGCCGCAGAACGGCGTTGAACGCACTGCGAAGTGGCTGCCGCCGAATGTGCGCACAGTCTACTATCCCAACGGCTATCACATGCTGGAGCGCGACCTGCAGGCTGAAAAGGTGCATGCGGACTATCTCGCCTTCATGCAGGCGCCGGACGGAAACCTGCCCAGCGGCGAGGGCGAGTGGCCATTCCGCCAGCCTTGCCAGAAATGGGCAGCGCTTCCGGAAATGGCGGCGGCCTGCTGACAGCCGGATGCCGGATCTTCTGACCGATCAGCAGATCCTCATCGCGCATGACGGCGCCCGCCTTGGTCTGAGCAGCTGGGCGGCGGAGGGCGCATCAGCCCCTGAACATGTGATCGTCGGCATTCATGGCATGAACAACTATGCCGGTGAGTTCCGCCTCGCGGCGCCTGAATGGGCGAAGCTGGGGATGACGGTCTATGCCTACGACCAGCGCGGTTTCGGGCGTTCCGTGAACCGGGGTATCTGGGCGGGTGAGGACTTGATGCGGGAAGACCTGCGCACGGCGGTCAGCCTTGCGCGGGCACGGCATCCGGATGCGACCGTCAGCGTGGTGGCGATCTCGATGGGCGCGGCAGTGGCAATCACGGCTTTTGCGTCGGACCGTCCGCCTGAGGCGGACCGGTTGGTCCTGTCGGGCCCCGGCCTGCGGGGATGGGGCGCGCTGAACCCTGCCTTTGCCAGATCGCTGCGCCTGATGCGTGCGATCAGCCCCGGCCTCGTTGTGAAACCGCCTGCCTTCGCCAAGCCGAAGATGTCGGACAACCGAGACTTCCTCGCCCTGCAGGACAGTGATCCGCTGCATTCGACTTCCAACCGCGTCGACCAGCTGTTCGGGGCAGTGACCGTCATGGAGCAGGCCCACGAGGCGGCGCCGCGCCTGCCGGCGCACATACCGGTGCTGGCCTCGTATGGCGCGCGTGACGAGGTGGTGCCGGCGGCCGGGCCTCGCCGCACGGCGAAGCGGTTTCCGGCGCATGTGCGTACGGTGTATTATCCCGAAGGCTACCACATCCTGCTCAGCGACCGGCAGCGCGGCCGGGTGATCGCAGACTATTCCGCCTTCCTGCGCGATCCGGCTGGGCCTTTGCCAAGTGGTGAAGGGGAGTGGCCGTTCCGTTAAGCCATTGGAGGCTCACTTTCCACAGCTCTGGGCCCCTTGCGGCCCCCGGCGCGTGGACAAATATAGATGCATCTGCCAATCCTTGAGATGGGCGATTCAGCCCCTTGTTTTCAAAGGCCCCCTTGATGTCGAACTCCTTCCAGACCGCGCTCAATCTCGTTCCGATGGTCGTCGAGCAGACGAGCCGGGGGGAGCGGGCCTTCGATATCTTCTCGCGCCTCTTGAAAGAGCGGATCATTTTCGTCACCGGCGGCATTGATGATGGGGTTGCGGCCCTGATCACCTCGCAGCTCCTGTTCCTCGAATCCGAGAACCCGAAGCGCGAAATCGCCATGTATATCAACAGCCCCGGCGGATACGTCTCCTCCGGCCTCGCGATCTACGACACGATGCAATACGTCCGCTGCCCGATTTCGACCGTCTGCATCGGCCAGGCGGCCTCGATGGGCTCGCTCCTGCTTGCCGCTGGGGAAAAAGGCCTGCGGATCGCCCTGCCTAACGCTCGCGTCATGCTTCACCAGCCCTCGGGCGGCTATTCGGGCGTCGCCACGGATATCGAGCGCCATGCTGAAGAGATTATCGAATTGAAGCGCCGCCTTAACAACATTTACGTAAAGCATACGGGTCAACCGTATGAAGTAATCGAAAGAACACTCGACCGTGATACTTTCCTGACGGCCGAACAGGCGCAGCAATTCGGAATTGTGGACAAGGTTTATGAGCGCCGGGCTGCTGAAGACGAGAAGTAAGCCCCTGTATCCAACGTGCGGCCCGCCCCTTGCAGGCTGGGCGAACAACTATAGACTTAAGTGGAAGGAACGCGTCTGGCGGGGCCTTAAAGCCCGCGTTAAGCCTTACGCGTCATTGAGGTAGTTATGACGAAGCAAACCGGCTCCGGCGACTCCAAGAACACGCTGTACTGCTCTTTCTGCGGTAAGAGCCAGCATGAGGTCAAAAAGCTCATTGCCGGGCCGACAGTATTCATCTGCGATGAATGCGTCGAACTCTGCATGGACATCATCCGCGAGGAAAACAAAACTTCCGCGATC
This sequence comes from Hyphomonas sp., assembly GCA_003486945.1. Taxonomy (GTDB): domain Bacteria; phylum Pseudomonadota; class Alphaproteobacteria; order Caulobacterales; family Hyphomonadaceae; genus Hyphomonas. The sequence goes on from DNFL01000321.1 coordinate 17,969, forward strand.
AAGTCCCGCGAAGGTGTGCCTACGCCGCAGGAGATCTGCGATGTGCTGGACGATTACGTGATCGGCCAGCGCTACGCCAAGCGTATCCTGTCGGTGGCAGTCCACAACCATTACAAACGCCTCTCCCATGCCGGCAAGGCGGACGGGGTGGAGCTGTCGAAGTCGAACATCCTGCTCGTCGGCCCCACGGGCTGCGGCAAGACCCTGCTCGCCCAGACGCTCGCCCGTATTCTCGACGTGCCGTTCACGATGGCAGATGCCACGACGCTGACCGAAGCCGGCTATGTCGGTGAGGATGTCGAGAACATCGTCCTTAAGCTGCTCCAGGCTGCAGACTATAACGTTGAGCGCGCGCAGCGCGGCATCGTGTACATCGACGAGATCGACAAGATTTCGCGCAAGTCTGACAACCCCTCGATCACGCGCGACGTGTCGGGCGAGGGTGTGCAGCAGGCTCTGCTGAAGATCATGGAAGGCACCGTTGCGGCCGTTCCGCCGCAAGGTGGCCGGAAACATCCGCAGCAGGAATTCCTGCAGGTCGACACAACCAACATCCTCTTCATCTGCGGCGGTGCATTTGCCGGTCTCGAGAAGATCATTGCCGCGCGCGGTGAGAATGCCTCGATCGGTTTTGGCGCCACCATCAAGAACGCCAACGACAAGGGCGTCGGCGAAACGCTGCGCAGCACCGAGCCGGAAGACCTGCAGAAGTTTGGTCTCATCCCGGAATTCATCGGCCGTCTGCCAGTCATCGCGACGCTGGAAGACCTGGACGAGAAAGCCCTCATCCAGATCCTGACCCAGCCGAAGAACGCGCTGCTGAAGCAGTATCAGAAGCTGTTCGACATGGAGAATGTCCAGCTGACCTTCACGCCGGAAGCGCTTGTTTCGGTGGCCCGCAAGGCCATCACCCGCAAGACCGGCGCACGCGGCTTGCGCTCGATCATGGAGGGCATCCTGCTCGACACGATGTTCGAACTGCCGAACCTGCGCGGTGTCGAGGAAGTCGTGATCAACGCCGAAGTGGTGGAAGGCAATGCCGAGCCGCTCTACGTCCATGCCAACAAGGCGCAGACCGAAGCCGGCTGATCGTCCTTCCGTGTACGAATCAAAAGCCCCGGCCCTCGCGCCGGGGCTTTTTCATTCCGGCAGGTGCACCTTCAGGATGTCGATGCGCGGCGGCATAAGGAAGCGCAGCGGCAGGCCGACCATGCCGGTGCCGGTGGTGACGTAGACGAGGCGCTCGCCGCCGGGCGAATTGAAGCGGTGCAGTTCCTTGTCGAACGGGCCGGTCACGGGAAGGAAGCTGCGATAGATAAAAGGCAGGCGCAGTTGTCCGCCATGCGTGTGCCCGGCCAGCATCAGGTAGTAACGGAAGCTCTCCGGCACGACGAGCGCCGTATCCGGATTGTGCGTCAGCAGCAGCACGGGAACGCCTTCCGGTAGGGTCGCAGAGAAGCTGAAATCCTGCCGCCGCTGCCAGAGGTCCGAGGCACCGGACACGATCATGCGCTGGCCGCTGATCTCTGTGTCCACGGCCCGGTTGTGCACGAATGTTGCGCCGCTCTCCCCGAGTGCCGCGAGCAGAGCGTCGGTCAGGTCATCTCCCGGGAAACCGACATCGTGATTGCCGAGCACGACGAATAGGGGCGCGTCGAGATCTGCCAGCGCCGCGAAGTCGCCCGCAACATCTTCGGCGCGCGGATGATAGGTAAGGTCGCCCGCCAGGAAGACGGCGTCCACATCCTGCGCGTTGATTCGGTCGACAATCCGCCGGACAGGCATGGCATTGTCGAAGATGCCGATATGCGGGTCGCCGAACAGGGCGATGCGGATGGACGGAGAAGCTTCGCTGGCGCCCGGCAGGAGGAGGGTCTCCTCGTGCACGGTCAGCATCCGCGGCTCGATAAAGCGCGCATAGGCCGGCACCGCTGAAACCGCAAGCAGCGCAGCGCCCACAATCCGGCGCCGGAGCCCGCCGCGAAAGATCAGCCAGAGGCAGGCCGCAGCAAAGGGGAACCAGGCCCAGCTGGCCCAAAAGATCAGAAGCTTCTGTGTCATGCATCCCTCATCGCGGGTCCTGATGGCAAAGGAAAGGCTGGACCAAGAAAAGCAAAAGGCCGGCATCCGAAGATGCCGGCCTCCTGAGAAGACACGAATCGCCCCTCGCGTCTTACATCTTGTAGTACATGTCGAATTCGACCGGGTGCGGATGAAGTTCGAACCGCATGTTCTCTTCCATCTTGAGGTCGATATAGGCGTCGATCTGGTCGTCGTCGAACACGCCGCCCTTCTTCAGGAAGGCGCGGTCAGCATCGAGCGCCGCAAGGGCTTCGCGCAGCGAACCGCAGACCTGCGGGATTTTCGCGGCTTCTGCCGGCGGCAGGTCGTACAGGTCCTTGTCCATAGCGTCGCCCGGATGGATCTTGTTCTCGATGCCGTCGAGGCCGGCCATCAGCAGTGCAGCGAAGGCGAGGTAGGGGTTCGCCATCGGGTCCGGGAAGCGGGCTTCGATACGCTTGGCTTTCGGGTTCGAGCCGAAAGGAATACGGATCGAGGCCGAACGGTTGCGCGACGAGTAGGCCAGCATGACCGGCGCTTCGTAACCCGGGACGAGGCGCTTGTAGCTGTTCGTCGACGGGTTGGTGATCGCGTTCAG
>DNFL01000321.1:20884-21043 GCA_003486945.1 Hyphomonas sp.
ATGATGCCGCCGATGTAGTAGAGGCACATGTCGCTAAGGTCGGCATACTTGTTGCCGGCGAACAGAGGCTTGCCGCCGCCCCAGATCGACTGGTGAACGTGCATGCCCGAGCCGTTGTCCTTGTACATCGGCTTCGGCATGAAGGTCGCCGTCTTGCCG
>DNFL01000321.1:21309-21436 GCA_003486945.1 Hyphomonas sp.
CGGCTTCGGCATGAAGGTCGCCGATTTGCCATAGGACGCCGCCACGTTGTGGATGACGTACTTGTAGAGCTGCATCCGGTCAGCCATCACGGTCAGCGTCGAGAACTTGAGGCCAAGCTCGTGCTGC
>DNFL01000321.1:21713-22086 GCA_003486945.1 Hyphomonas sp.
GCCACCTCGTGGTGGTGCTTCTCGGGATCAAGGCCGATTTCGCCCATGATAGAGAGCATTTCGCCGCGCATATCCTGTTCGGAATCGATCGGCGGAACGGGGAAGTAACCGCCCTTCGGGCCAGGGCGGTGGCCCATGTTGCCCATCGGGTATTCCTTGCTCGTGTTGATCGGCAGTTCCGACGAGTCGTAGCTGTAACCGGTGTTGTGCGGCTCGATCGACCAGCGCACGTCATCGAACACGAAGAACTCAGCTTCGGGGCCAATGAACGCGGTGTCGCCCGCGCCGGATGACTTCACATAAGCTTCGCCTTTCTTGGCGATGCCGCGCGGGCAGCGTGTGTAGGGCTGCAGCGTGCCGGGCTCGAGAATGT
>DNFL01000393.1:0-10588 GCA_003486945.1 Hyphomonas sp.
GACCGAGGACGAGGTCGACGCCGATCTGATCAACGCCGGCAAGCAGACCATCACCGAACTGCCGCGCACCTCCTACTTCGACAGCGCCACCTCGTTCGCGATGATCCGCGGCGGCAAGATCGCAATGGCGATCCTGGGCGCGATGGAAGTGGCCGAGAACGGGGACCTCGCGAACTGGATGATACCGGGCAAGCTGGTCAAGGGCATGGGCGGCGCGATGGATCTGGTCGCGGGCGTCAAGCGGGTGATCGTGGTGATGGACCATGCATCCAAACATGGCGAGTCGAAGGTGCTGAAGGCCTGCACGCTGCCGCTGACGGGCAAGGGGGTGGTCAACCGGATCATTACCAATCTGGGCGTTCTGGATGTGGTGCCGGGTGGGCTGAAGATCGTCGAATGCGCCGAGGGCGTGACCGAGGCCGAGTTGCGCGCCGCGACCGAGGCGACGATCGTGAATTGACCGGAGGTCGAGGGGGCACGCCTCCTTGGGGAGCCCTGTAAGTACTTCGGGCAAGATGAAGCTGCGGGCTGTGCTTGACTCGGTCCGGGCCCGGGGCCAGAACGCCGGGACATCAGATCAGGAGCCGACATGGCCGCTGCAACCGAAAAAAAAGAAGGCCTGTGGGAGACCGTGAAGACGGTGTTCTGGGCCCTCGTGATCGCGGGCGTTTTCCGCACGGTGTTCTTTCAGCCGTTCTGGATCCCGTCGGGGTCGATGAAGCAGACGCTGCTGATTGGCGATTTTCTGTTCGTCAACAAGATGGCCTATGGCTGGTCGCGCCATTCCTGTCCCTTTGGCCTGTGCCCGATCTCGGGACGGCTGTGGGGCACGATGCCAGAGCGCGGCGATATCGTGGTGTTCCGTCACCCGGTGTCGGGCGACGACATGATCAAGCGCCTGATCGGCCTGCCCGGCGACCGCATTCAGGTGCGCGCGGGGCTCGTCTATATCAATGACGTCGCGGTCGAGAGGCAGCCCGACGGGTTCTTTGCAGAGACCTACGCACGTCAGGGCTCGGCCGGCCAGTTCCCGCGCTGCGAGAACGCTCCGGTCGGTCAGGGCGGGGAATGCCGCAAAGGCCGCGAGATCGAGACCCTGCCGAACGGCGTGAGCTACCCCGTGCTGAACATCGAGGCCAACGGATTTGCCGACAACACACCGGTGTTCACCGTGCCCGAGGGGCATTTCTTTTTCATGGGCGACAACCGCGACAATTCCTCCGACAGCCGCTTCACGGTCGGCTTCGTGCCGGAGGAGAACCTGGTCGGGCGCGCCAACATCATCTTCTTCTCCATCGCCGGCGGCGCCAGTCCGCTGGAGGTCTGGAAGTGGCCGTCCTCGCTGCGCCTGTCGCGCCTGTTCACCGTCGTCCGGTAGCGATGGGGCTGAACAGACCGACGGGCGAAACCCTCGCCGCCGAGCTGGCGCAAAGGACCGGCCACGTCTTCCGCGACTTTTCGCTGATGCAGCGCGCGCTGACGCATTCCAGCGCGCAGGGGCGCAAGGTCGACAACAACGAGCGCCTCGAATTCCTGGGCGACCGAGTGCTGAACCTCGTCATCGCCGAACGCCTGATCGAGCGCCGCCGCAACGAAAGCGAAGGCGATCTTGCCCCGCGCCTCAATCGTCTGGTGAAGAAGGGCGCCTGCGCCGAAGCGTTCCGCCATCTCGGCCTCGGCGCCTTTATCCTGATGTCAGACAGCGAGATTGCCTCCGGCGGGCGCGAGCGCGAATCCACGCTCGGCGATGCCTGCGAAGCCGTCATCGCAGCCATCTATCTAGACGGCGGCCTCGCGCCGGCGCGCAAGTTCATTGAGCGCGGCTGGGCGCCCCAATTCGCCAACGGCCCCGCCGAAACCAAGGATCCGAAAACCTTGCTGCAGGAATGGGCGCAGGGCAAAGGTCATCCGCTCCCGGATTATATTGTGGTCAGCCGAACCGGCCCGGACCATGCCCCCGAATACGAAGTGGAAGTGCGCATCGCCGAAAATGGCGCGGCCACCGCCACCGGCCCCTCCAAACGCGATGCGGAGCGCCATGCCGCAGCCGCCATGCTGAAAGCCATCAGAGAACAGAATGACTGAAACAAACATCTTCCGCGCCGGTTTCTGCGCAATCATCGGCGCCCCGAATGCCGGCAAGTCCACGCTGACCAATCGCCTTGTCGGCGCCAAAGTCGCCATTGTCACGCACAAGGTGCAAACGACGCGTTTCCCGGTGCGCGGCGTGATGCAGACCGGCGACACGCAGGTCGTCATCGTCGACACGCCCGGCATCTTCGCTGCCAAGCGCCGGCTCGACCGCGCGATGGTCAAGGCCGCGTGGGGCGGGGCGGAGGATGCCGATTGCATCGTCCACCTGATCGACGCCTCCGCCTGGGTCGCTGAAGCAGAAGGCAAGGTTTCCGGGGCGCAGCGCCACTCGCTGGAAGATGACCGCCGGGTCATCAGCCAGCTGAAGGAGGCCGGCAAGCGCGCCATCCTCGCCCTCAACAAGATCGATCTGTTCCCGCATGACCGCGTGCTGCCCGTCATGGCGACGCTTAGCGCCGAAGGCGTCTATGATGAGATCTTCATGATCTCCGCGGAGAAAGGCGACAGCGTCGACAAGCTCGAAGCCGCTATCGCCGCGCGCATGCCCGAAGGTCCCGCGCTCTATCCGCCAGACCAGGTGGCAGACCTGCCGATGCGCATCCTCGCTTCCGAAGTCACGCGCGAAAAGCTCATGCTGCGCCTGCATCAGGAGCTGCCCTATCAGCTGACGGTCGAGACCGAGTCCTGGGAGGAGCATGAGAACGGTTCCGTCCGTATACAGCAGGTCATCATCGTCGGCCGCGACAGCCACAAGGCCATGGTGCTCGGCAAAGGCGGCAGCCTGATCAAGGAAATCGGCAAGCAGGCGCGCGCCGACCTGACCCAGATGCTGGACCGACCGGTCCACCTTTTCCTCTTCGTCAAGGTCGACGAACGCTGGCAGGAACGCCGCGAGAGCTATTCCGGAATCGGCCTGGAGTTTGATGTTTAGGGCGCACAACTTCCCTCCCCCCGCCTTTGGCGGCGGGCCCCTCCTCTCCCGGAGGGAGAGGGGTTGGACCCGGCCCCAGCCGCAACGCAATCCCTCTGCCGCTTGGGGGAGAGGAGGGGCCCATTGCAAGGCAATGGGAGGTGAGGGGCCTGGTTTCCGGTATTCGTCATGAACTGGTCCGATGACGGAATAATTCTTGGCGGCCGCCGCTTCGGCGAAGGCGGGCTGATTGTCGATGTGCTCACCTCGCAGCGTGGGCGCCGGGCGGGCCTCGTCTATGGCGGCGCCTCGCGCAGGCGCCGGGCGCAGTATGAGGCCGGCAACACGGTCGCGCTGGCATGGAGCGGGCGGCTGGACGATCATCTCGGCCGGTTCGACGTTGCCGAAGCACGGCGAGAGCGTGCCGCGCGCCTGCTGGAAGATGCCTCCGCGCTCGCCGCCGTCGCCTCGATCACGGCGCTGCTCCGCGCTGGTCTCAACGAGGGCGATGCGGCAGGTTCAAACCTTTTCGAAGCGACTACCCTCCTGCTCGACGAACTCGAACATCCCGAAATATGGCCCGCCCTCTATGTGCGCTGGGAACTCGGCCTGCTCTCCGCGCTCGGCTTCGGGCTCGACCTCGAGGAATGCGCGCTCTCCGGCGCGAATGATGGTCTCACCCATGTCTCGCCAAAGACTGGCCGCGCCGTGCGCGGTTCGGAGGCGGAAGACTATATCGACCGCCTCTTTCGCCTGCCGGCCTTCCTGATTGATCCGAAGGCGGAGCTTATGCCGGGCGACATCGCCGATGGCCTGAAGCTCACGGGCTATTTCCTCGAGGCCCGCCTCTTCGCCGCCATCCACCGCGGCCTCCCGCCGGAACGGGAGCGCCTGATGCTCCGCCTGCTGAGCAAGCCCTAAGCCTTCGCGCTCGCCCGTGCGCCAACGCTCGCAAACCAGCGCCCGACATTCTTCAGCTCCGGATTGAGCGGCTGGCCAACCGCGCCGCCAAAGGCGAGGAAGCAGAAGAGCAGCACATCCGCGAGCGAAAACTTCTCCCCCGCCACATAGGCTCGCGTCGCCAGCTGCGCATCAAGAAAGGCGAGTCCGTCCTGCGCCTTCGCCTTCAGGCCGGCGGCCGCTTCCGGCAGGCAGCGCATGCGCGGCTCGAACATCGGCAGGCCTTCAGCATAGCGAAAGCCGCTGGTCAGCGGCTCGACAATGTTGAGGTCGGCCCAGCGTGTCCAGCGCCGTGTCTGTGCGCGCTCCTCGGGCGTCTTGCCGATCAGGCTGTCACCTGGATACTTTTCGTCGAGATATTCGCAGATCGCGGTGATCTCGGTAATCACCGAGCCATCGTCCAGCACCAGCGTCGGCGATTGCCCCGCCGGGTTCGTCTTGAGGTAGTCGCCCTCGCGGTTCTTGCCTTTGAGGATGTCGATCTCCTCCATCGGCAGGCTGATGCCGCGCTCGGCCATGAACATGCGTACGACATGTGGATTGGGGCCGACGGAATTGTAGAGCTTCATTGTGTCCTCCCAGGATCAGTTTGGGTGCAGCGTGCCCCGGCTTCCCCGGCGTCCGCCAAGCGCCATTCATTCACGGCCCGTTCAGGCGCGGCGGAAATATTTGCGGGCGGGGCGTTGATCACGATCAACACAGAAAGGCTGAACCACCATGAAGAAAACCCTCCTCGCCGCCGCCGGCGCGCTGACGCTTGTCTCGCTCGCAGGCTGCATCGCCGTCTCCGACAATTCCGGGCCTGGCTCGAAAGTCTCTAGCAACACCGAACTTGCCATCCGCGTCTGCGGCGGCGAAGGCAATGTTGCTGAGGTCTCCCGCGACGGCTATCGCTGCAAGGCGGACCAGAAGTAGACGCAAGCGCCGGAAACAAGGCCGGGCCGCTGCGCCCGGCCTTCACCGGCTTCGCTCACTTGCAGGCCCGCTGCGGCCCCATGTCGAAATGGAAATGGTCGGCATGGGCGGCATTATAGTCCGGCCCCAGCGTCACCGAGAACAACCGGCAACCGCCCTTGTGCACACGCTTCAGGAATTCGCCTTCCTTGCCGCCGTTGTACCAATGCGTCTTCACATTGATCACCCGCCCGTCCTCCAGCCGGAAGGCGGCAATGTCGATGGCGTTCGCCGAGGCGTGCTGCGACCGTCGGGCAGTGCCCGCAATATTGCGACAGGAGAAACTGCCGAACGTATCGATCCGCACAATCTGCGATCCGAACAGCTCCATCGCGGCGGGGCGCGCCACATGCCTCTCCCAGGAATACAGCACCGCCGTCTGCGTGCAGGTCATGCTGAGCGTGGCGGAATAGGGGGTCAGCGACCGGTCGAGCGTCAGGGCGTCACGTTTTCCACAGGCCGGCCCTGTGTCGCTGTCCGGCAGCGGCGTGTACAACACCCCGGTCGCATCCAGCGCCGCAAAGCAGGCCTCTGGGTGGTTCTTCATCTGGGTCAGCTTGTAATGTGAGGCGATGCCCGGCGGGTCGTTCAGGTCCAGCGGCCGGAACGGGTTGTGCTGCGCGGGCGCCAGCCACAGGAACAGGCTCGCCCCGGCAACGGACGGCGCCGTTAGCCCAAGCCAGTAGCGCCAGATGCGCGCCAGGGGATGATTCAGCAGCTGGGGCCTTTTCATTTCCTTAACCAAACCCCGGTTTCTGTTAACCTGCGCCAGTCGGTGAGTCGGGGTCAATCCTGAGCCACGGATAGGCACAGAATGTGGCACGAACTGCAGAAGAGACCAGAATGGTGAAGCGCGGATCCTCTCCGCCGCCGGAAGAGCGGATCATCAACGAGACGATGAGCGAGGCGCTGTCCAAGCGCTATCTCGCCTATGCCCTCTCCACCATCACCGCCCGGGCCCTGCCGGATGTGCGCGACGGCCTGAAGCCGGTGCAGCGCCGCATCCTCTACGGCATGCGCGTCCTGCGGCTCGACCCCGAAGGTGGCTACCGCAAGTGCGCCAAGATCGTCGGCGATGTCATGGGTAACTACCACCCGCACGGCGACAGCTCGATCTACGACACGCTCGTCCGCCTCGCGCAGGATTTCAACGTCCGCTACCCGCTCGTCGACGGGCAGGGCAATTTCGGAAACATCGACGGCGACAGCCCCGCCGCCTACCGCTACACCGAAGCGCGCATGACGCGCGCCGCAGAGCTGATGATGGAAGGGCTCGACGAGAATGCCGTCGATTTCCGTCCGAACTATGCCGAGAATGACGAGGAGCCGGTCGTGCTCCCCGCCGGCTATCCGAACCTTCTCGCCAATGGCGCCACCGGCATCGCGGTCGGCATGGCCACCTCCATTCCGCCGCACAATGTCGCCGAAGTCATCGACGCGGCCCGCTTCCTGATCGAGAAGCCGAAGGCGACCACTGCCGAGCTGATGGAATATGTGAAGGGGCCGGACTTCCCCACCGGCGGCGTGATCGTCGAAGATTATGCCTCCATGCTCGACGCCTACGAGACCGGCCGCGGCGCCTTCCGCATGCGCGCCCGCTGGAATGTCGAGGATACCGGCCGCGGCACCTACCAGATCGTCGTCACCGAAATTCCCTACCAGGTGCAGAAATCCAAGCTGCTCGAAAAACTCTCGGAGCTGCTCGAGGCGAAGAAAGTCCCGCTGCTCGAAGACGTGCGCGACGAGAGCGCGGAAGATGTCCGCCTCATCCTTGTGCCGCGCGCCAAGACGGTTGAGCCGGACGTGCTGATGGAAAGCCTGTTCAAGGTCTGCGATCTTGAAACGCGCTTCAGCCTCAACATGAACGTGCTGCACAAGGGCGCCCCGCAGGTCATGGGCCTGCGCGGCGTGCTGCAGGCCTATCTCGATCACCGCCGCGAAGTTGTCGTCCGCCGGGCCGAGTTCCGCCTCGACAAGATCGAAAAGCGTCTGCACATCCTTGAAGGCTACCTGAAAGCCTACCTCAATATCGACGAGGTGATCCGCATCATCCGCACGGAGGACGAGCCCAAGCCTGTCCTGATGAAGCGGTTCAAGATTTCCGACATCCAGGCCGAAGCCATCCTCAACCTCCGCCTGCGCGCCTTGCGCAAGCTGGAAGAGGTGGAAATCCGCGGCGAACACAAACGCCTGCAGGAAGAGCGTGAAGAGCTGGTCCAGCTGATCGGCTCGGTGCGCCGCCAATGGTCGAAAGTCTCGAAGGAGCTGAAAGCCGCGCGCGACGAATTTGATCCGTCCACGGACCTTGGCCGCCGCCGCGCGACGTTCGAGGATGCTCCGGAAGTCGATCTCGAGGCCGCCCTCGAAGCCTCCCGCCCGAAGGAGCCCGTCACGGTCGTCCTGTCCCAGCAAGGCTGGATCCGTGGCATGAAAGGCCACGGGCTCGACTTCGACTCGATCAAGTACAAGGAAGGCGACGGTCCGGGCTTCATGGAAGAAGTGATGAGCACAGACCGGCTCGTCTTCATGGCCTCCGACGGCCGCGCCTTCATCCTCGCCGCCGACCGCCTGCCGGGCGGACGCGGCAATGGCGAACCGATCCGCCTCTCCATCGAACTTGAGGATAACGTCGCCATCGTCGCGATGTTCAAGTTCGACCCCGAGCGCAAACGCGTCATGGCCTCGTCCACCGGCTATGGCTTCGTTGTTCCGGAGGCAGAACTTGAATCAAACCGCAAGGCCGGCAAGCAGATCGTCAATGTCGGCGAGGGCGAACTCATCGCCTCCATCCCGGTCGAAGGCGACATGCTCGCCGTCGTCGGCACCAACCGCAAGATGCTGATCTTCCCGCTGAAAGACCTGCCCGAAATGCCGCGCGGCAAGGGCAACAAGCTGCAGGCCTATAGCGGCAAATACATGCTCGCCGACATCATCACCTTCGACAAACGCGACGGCCTCATCGTCCGCACCGGCGACCGCTTCCGCGCCTTCGAAGAGTGGAAATCCTGGCGCGGCCAACGCGCCCAGGCCGGCAAGGTCGTTCCCAAGGGCTTCCCCAGAGGCGGTACGTTCAGCGGGTAGAGATTATAGCCGCCCCATCACTGCCGTCATCAGCTCCCCGATGCCGACGTTCAGCACAAGGTCCGCATACGGATCCTGTTCGGTCTCCTCGCGGTTGACGATCACATAGTCGGCGCCGCGTTCCTTCGCCAGCAACGGCAGGCCAGCGGCGGGGTAGACGACCAGCGACGAGCCGAGAACCAGCATCAGGTCGCAGCGCGCCGCTTCCTCCGTCGCTAGCGCCATCTGCTTGCCGGGCATCGGCTGGCCGAAGGAAACGGTCGCGGTCTTGATCAGGCCGGTGCAGAACACGCAGGTGATATCTTCCTCCGCCTCCCAGCGCGGGCGCAGGTCCTCGATCTCGTAGCGCTTGCCGCAATTCAGGCACTTCGCATAGCTCGCATTGCCGTGGATCTCGATCACCTTGTCCTCCGGCACGCCGGAATCCTGATGCAGGTTGTCGACATTCTGTGTGATTACGGACGATACCTTGCCCATCTCGACCAGTTGCGCCACCGCGAAATGCCCGCCATTCGGCGACGCGCCCGTCCAGCCCGCCGTACGATTGAACACGCGGTTCCAGGCCTCCCGCCGCGCCGCGTAAGACGAGGTGAAATCCTGGAACATGATCGGCTTCATCTTGCTCCACACTCCGCCCGGCGAGCGGAAATCCGGAATGCCGCTCTCGGTCGAAATCCCGGCGCCCGTGAACACCACGGCGCGGCGTGCGTTGCGCAGGTAATCGGCGAGGCGGTCAGCAGCGTCAGACATGGCGCCAAAGCTATATCAATTTCGCCGCGCGGCTAGCGGAACATGCCTTCGCGCAGATTGATGCCATGCTCCACCCAGGCCTTCATGGCGCACAGCATCTGCATCCATCCGCCCTTGTTGCCGAGGCAGGATTTGAGGCCCGCCGCCGTCTGGCGCCAGCCTTCCTCAGAAATCGAAACCAGCGTGCGCCCGTCCTCCAGTTGCTCGAAGCGCATCGTCACCAGCGTCTGGTAAGTGCCGCTATCGCCGCCCGGTTCGCCGTCCGTATCGCCCGCATCCCAGCGCAGGATGATGCGCTTGTTCTTCTCGACCTCGACCACATGTACGGGGAAGGCGCCGGGAAAATCCGCAAAGTCCCACGTCACCACCGCACCGGTTTCCAGCCGGCCTTTTGCGCCGCCGGTGGTGAAATAGCCGGAGAGTTTCTCGGGGTTCGCCACCGCCTCGAACACCTCTTCCACTGGCCGGGCAATGCGCCCGCTCACTTCGAACTTCAGGTCCATCTTTTTTCTCCGGGGGCTTTTCTTTCGTTCCATAATGTTATAAAAATATAACATGTCAAGCGTGGGCGCCGAAACGAGGGAAGATGCCGTGTTCCGCGCGCTCGCCGCGCCGGTGCGCCGCGCCATCCTCGATGCGCTGAAGGACAATCCGCAGACCACCGGCGAGCTCTGCGCCCGCTTCCCGCAGATCGACCGCTGCACGGTGATGCAGCACCTGAAAGTGCTCGAAGGCGCAGACCTCGTCATCGCCCACAAGGTCGGCCGCGTGCGCTGGAACCACCTCAACGCACTGCCCATCAAGGGCATCCACGACCGCTGGATCGGCCCCCACGCGGCCGGCGCGGTGAACCTGCTGGCGCGCATGAAAGCCGGCCTCGAAGGCTGAAGCATTGGCCTGCGCGCAGGCATTCCTATATGCGTAAGCCCGCAGACAGGAGTCCGGCCAGAGTGGCGCGCACGGCAATCATCGGAGATGTGCACGGCATGCGCCAGGCGCTCGCGGAGCTTGTCGCCGAGCTTGCGCTGCGCGCCGGTGACCGGCTTGTCCTCGTCGGCGACCTTGTCGACAAGGGCCCGGACCCCGCCGGTGTCGCGCACGACCTTGCCATCCTGCAGGCGCAAGCAGATTTCCCCGTCTTCCTCGTCGAAGGCAATCACGAGGAACGCCACCGCCGCTACCGGCGCAATCTCGCCGAGCGTCCGGATGTGGCCCGCCGGCAAGCGCAGGACGCGCCGGAGCTGCCAGCATTGACGGCAGAGCTAACACCGGAGGCCTGCGCCTTCCTCGACGCCGCCCGTCTGTTCCACCGACTGCCGGAGCACGGCGTCATGGTCGTGCATGGCGGCATCCCGGGCGACATGAAGCGCTTCCCGGAAACAGCAGAGGCTGCCAGCGCACTCACCGGCAAGGCGCGCGAGCGTTTCCTGAAAGTCATCCGTACCCGGTATATCGAGCGTGAAACCGGCTACTTCCTCGGCCTCGGCAAGGAACAACCGGGCGACCCGTTCTGGGCGGACGTCTACGATGGCCGCTTCGGCCATGTCGTCTTCGGCCACAATCCGTTCCTGGATGGCCCCGCGGAGTTTGCCCACGCCACCGGCATCGACACCGGCGCCGTGCATGGCGGCGGGCTGACGGCGCTTGTCCTCGAAGCGGGCGCGCCGCGCCGCTATCTCGCGGTCCCGACCCCGGTGCACAAGCCGCGGAGCAAGAGCGAACTCTACAGCGACTAGAGCGCCGTACCGATGAGGCGCCCGATCAGCCCGGTCACGGCCATGGCGGCGGCGCCCCAGAACACCACCCGCAGAATCGCGCGCCAGCGGCTCGCCCCCCCGA
>DNFL01000393.1:10844-11034 GCA_003486945.1 Hyphomonas sp.
CCCGCCCCGCCGATCGCCGCCGAAACCCAGCCCAGCAGCGCAAGGCTGACCAGCGAAACGGTGCCGAGTGTGACGCTTACCATCCCCTCCGGCGCCAGCACCGCGGCGAGGATCGGCAACACCGCGCCGACAGCGAAGCTTGCCGCAGAGCTGAGCGCCGCCAGCACCGGCTGGGCCGCAGCGACTTCCG
>DNFL01000393.1:11287-11541 GCA_003486945.1 Hyphomonas sp.
CCGGCTGGGCCGCAGCGACTTCCGTCATGCCCAGCTCATCGCGGGCATGTGCGCCGAGCGCATCATGGCGGGTCAGTTGCTCGGCCACCGCGCGGGCAGTGGCGGGCTCAACACCCCGGGCGACATAGATGTCGGCGAGTTCCTGCAACTCGGCCTCCGGATAATCCTTCAGCGCAGCGCGTTCGGTCGCGAGGTCGGCCTTCTCGGTATCCGCCTGCGAGCTGACCGACACATACTCGCCGGCCGCCATCGAC
>DNFL01000060.1:0-2994 GCA_003486945.1 Hyphomonas sp.
TGGCACTGGGCTTTCTTACGACTGGTCTCCACCAGCAGCCCGCCGCAGTTGGGGCAGGGCTGTGGCAGCGGCCGCCGCCAGCTTGTGAAATCGCACTCCGGGTAGCGGTTGCAGCCGAAGAAGGTGCGGCCCTTCTTGCTGCGCCGCTCCACCAGCTCGCCCTGCTTGCACTTGGGACAGGCCACGCCGGTCTTGTTCACCAGCGGCCGGGTGTAGCGGCACTCAGGATAGTTGGAGCAGGCGATGAACTTGCCGAAGCGGCCATTGCGCAGCACCAGATCGTGGCCGCACTGCGGGCAGGCCTCGCCGATGGGCTGCGCCTGCACCTCGGCGCGCTCCATGGTGGCCTCGGCGACCTGGAGCTGCTGGGCGAAGGGCTCATAAAACTCACGCAGCACCTCCACCCAGTTGCGGCCATCGTCGGCGATCGCGTCCAGCGCCTCCTCCATGCGCGCGGTGAAGCCCACGTCGAACACGTCGGGGAAATGCTGCACCAGTTGATCGTTGACCACGAAGCCCAGCTCCGTGGGATACAGCCGTTTCTCGCGCTGTTCCACATAGCCGCGCTCCTGGATGGTGCCCATGATCGGCGCATAGGTGCTGGGCCGGCCGATGCCGTTCTCCTCCAGTGTCCTGACCAGCGATGCCTCGGTGTAGCGCGGCGGCGGCTGGGTGAAGTGCTGCTCGCCGTAAAGGCGGTCGACCGGCAGGGTCTCGCCTTCGGCCAGCGCCGGCAGTTTCGATTCTTCCTCGTCCTCGTCATCCTGGTACACCGCGAGAAAGCCGGCGAAGGCCAGCGTCTGTCCGGTGGCGCGGAAGGTGCCCTCGCCCACCGTGATGTCGGCGGCGACGGTATCGAACTGCGCCGGCGCCATCTGGCAGGCGACGGTGCGCTTCCAGATCAGCTCGTACAGCGCGTATTGGTCGGCGTTGAGATGGGCGCGAATGGCTTCCGGCAGCACCGTGATCGTGGTCGGGCGGATCGCCTCGTGCGCTTCCTGTGCGTTTTTCGCTTTGGAGGAATAACGGCGCGTGTTTTCCGGCAGGTAGCGCGCGCCATAATTCGACTGGATCATCGCGCGCGCCGCAACATAGGCCTCTTCAGCCATGTTGACGCCGTCGGTCCGCATATAGGTGATGCGGCCTTCTTCGTAGAGCTTCTGCGCGGCCTGCATCGTGCGCTTGGCGGTGAAGCCGAGCTTACGGCTCGCTTCCTGCTGCAGCGTTGATGTGATGAATGGCGGCGGCGGGTTGCGCTTGACCGGCTTCGCTTCGACCGAGGTGACGGAATAGCCGCCGACGCGGACGATCTCCAGCGCGCGGTCAGCGTCGCCTTTCTTGCCGAGCGTGAACTTCTTCAGCGTCTCACCGTCCAGCGAATGCAGGCGCGCCTCGAAATGCGTGCCATCCGGCGCGCGCAGTTCGCCAACGACGTTCCAGTATTCCTGCGGACGGAACATCTCGATCTCGTTCTCGCGGTCGCAGACAATGCGCAGCGCCACAGACTGCACCCGCCCCGCCGAACGCGAGCCCGGCAGCTTGCGCCAGAGAACCGGTGAGAGATTGAAGCCGACGAGATAGTCCAGCGCCCGGCGCGCAAGATAGGCGTCCACCAGTTCCGCATCGATGGCGCGCGGATGTTCCATCGCCTGCGTGACGGCATTCTTGGTGATCGCGTTGAACACGACGCGCTCGACCAGGGTTTCCTTTTTCAGCGCCCGGCGTTTCTTGAGCGCTTCGACAAGGTGCCAGCTGATGGCTTCGCCTTCACGGTCAGGGTCAGTCGCAAGAATGAGGGTGTCGGCGTCCTTGAGAGCGCTCGCAATGTCCGAAATGCGCTTGGCGGATTTGGAATCAGCCTCCCACACCATCTCGAAATCATTGTCCGGATCGACCGAGCCATTCTTCGAGGGAAGGTCGCGGATATGCCCGTAGGATGCGAGGACTTTATAGTCCTTGCCCAGGTACTTGTTGATCGTTTTGGCCTTCGCGGGCGACTCGACGACGACAAGTTTCATGCGGTTTCCCTCTTTAAGGGCGGCAGAGATGGTCTGCGGGGCGGGGCCATGTCAAGGCCGGGAGAGCTTCAGCCGTCTTCGCGGTAGGCGATGAAGGCGAGGCTAGCGAACAGCACGAACAGGGGCGGGGACCAGGCCGCAACTGGCGGCGGCGCCGCGCCTGTGGCCCCCAGGCTGGCAGAAAACTGGGTGAAGAAATAAAGGCCCACAGCGGCCAGCACGCCCGTGGCGAGAAGCCGCGATGTGCCCCCCAGACGCTGCAGGCGCAGGCAGGCGAGCGCCCCGATCAGCGCCATCGCGACATAGAGGATGGGTGTCGCCGTCAGCGTGTACCAGCGCATCGTGTAGCGCGAGGCATCCAGGCCGGCGGCACGGGTCTGGTGGATAAATCCGGGCAGGTCCCAGAAGCCGATCGTGTTGGGAGAGGCAAACTTGTCGAGCAGGGTCACGGCATCGAGCGAAGTCGGAATGGCGAGGCTGTCCTTGCGCTCCGGCGGTTGGTTCGGCAGGTTCTCGACGAGATTTTCGAGCTGCCAGAAGCCGTCATTCAGCACTGCGCGCTCGGCATCGATCCGGCGCACGAAGGCGAAATCACTGGTCGGCTGGCGCCCGGCATACAGGCGCTGCTCCTCGATCATCTTGACGTCCAGCAGCGTGCGGCCGGAATCTTCCACCTTGCGGGCGTGGATGACGAACTGGCTCGTATCATCACCCTGGCGCAGCCAAACGCCATTGTCGGCCACGGCTGCGATTTCCTGCCCGATCTTCAGCAGGCGCGCGCGCTCGAACTCGAAGGATTCGGCCAGTTTCGCTGCAAACGGGTTCAGCACAAGCGAGGACAGGAGCCCGAGCGCCACGGCCAGTGCGATCACCGGTGTCAGGAAGCGCCAGGCAGACAGTCCGCTCGCCCGGATGATCGACAGCTCCGAGCGCCGGTTCAGCCGCGTGAATGCCAGCATGCAGGCGGCCAGCAGCG
>DNFL01000060.1:3206-17740 GCA_003486945.1 Hyphomonas sp.
CAGCATGCAGGCGGCCAGCAGCGCAAAGGGCAGGGTCTGCTCCACCAGCAGCGGGAGCTTCATCAATGAGAGGCGCACAGCATCCAACAGGCTGATCGCCACATCGCCGCCCACCGTGCGCAGTTGTTCCACCACATCGATCAGCAGGATCGCCAGCAGCAGAAGGCCCAGCACCATCATCAGGCCGGAGAGGCACTCCTTCAGGATATAAGTCTGGATGCGCGACAGGAATGGCATCAGGCGAGCGCCTCCCTGCGGGTCATCGGCAGGCCTTCGCGCGGCGGTCTTCGGCCGATATGCCGGCCACGCCGGAAGTAGGTCCAGGACAAGATCCCGATGACCGACAGGGGCACGATCCACTGCACCACATTGAGCGCCGGATCGTCCGCTGCCGCAGACTGGAGGGCGAGTTGCACCACAAGCACCAGCGCTGCTGCGCCGGTCGCCAGCCCGATCCGGCGGCCATAACCCTGCCGATTGAAATCACCGCCCAGCACGGCGACGACCGCCAGCATGGCCATCACGATGTTCAGCAGCGGCGTCGTCAGTCGGGCATGCGCCTCAGCCAGAAAGCCATCAGCCTCCTTGTTCTGAAAATAGTCCTTGCGATCAACGAAGAAGAGTTCGTGCAGGTATTTGTCCGATGCCTTCAGGATTAGCTCGGAGTCTTCCTTCATGAAATCCGTCAGGTCGAACATGTACTGGTCGAACTCGAGGATCGAGAGTTGCTGGTTCGCGTCCAACTGCTGGCTCAGCGCTTCGCGCAGCAGCAGTGTCGGGCGCCCTTCCACGGTTACCAGCGCTGCAGACCGGGCAAGAATGTCGGTCGGATAGTCCGGATCGGTCATGTCGGAGATCATCACCCCGCGCAATTCGCCGCCGACCTGTTCACGGGCATAGAAGGTCAGCCGTTCGCCATTGGTGGTGAACTGGCCGGGCCGGATCATGGCGGCGGCAAGGTCCGCGCGCGCCACGGCCACCGCTTCGCGCATCGCCCTCTGCGCTGCCGGCTGCACCCACAGGTTCACGCCCAGATGCAGCACCGCGCACATCACCGCCAGCCGGATGATCGGCGAAGCGACCTGCCACCGCGTCATTCCAGCCGCCTGCGCCACCACGATCTCGGAATCCTTGTGGATGCGGTTCAGCGACCAGACCGCGCCGACAAAGATCGCCAGCGGCGTCAGCAGGGCGATCACCTGCGGAGAGCCCAGCATCACAATGTAGAAATAGGTCAGGGCAGACTGCCGGTTTTCCAGAATCAGGTCCGTCCGCGACAGGCCCTGCGCCAGCAAGGCCATCATCACGAGCCCGCCGACGATGATAACCACAGCCGACAGAACCTGCCGGAACAGATGGGCCTGAATCTTCGTCATGGTCCGGGGTGCGGCAATCTCGCGGTCAGTGTTGACCCTAATTTGGGCAGTAAAACCCTAGCTAACGAGTTGCGCTCGGCGCGTCGATGCTTAGTTTCCGCTCCAAACGGAGTTTCCTCACATGAAAATAACATTCGCAGAAAGCGCCAAAGCTGACATCGCCGCCTTCATCGTGGACGAAGGGGGTGGTCTGCCGGCGGCAGCGACCGGGCTGGACAAGGCGTCCGGCGGTCTCCTGTCGGAGGCGCTGGAGGGCGGCCGGTTCGACGGAAAGACCGGCCAGCAGGCGATTATCGTGCTGCCGAAGGGCTCTGACGCCCGCCGGGCCGTGCTGCTGGGCGGCGGCAAACCCAAGAAACGCGACGCGCGCGCGCTGGAGACGCTGGGCGGCAATCTGGTGAAAGCCATCGCCCAGAGTGGCTTCAAATCCGCCTCGATAGCGGCCGGCGATGCAGAATCAGCGGCACGGGTCGCGGCCGGCGCCAAGCTCGCTGCCTATCGTTTTGATACCTACTTCACCAAACTGAAGCCCGACCAGAAGCCGAGCCTTTCGACCCTGACAGTCATTTCCGAGGACGCGAAAGCGGGCAAGGCCGCCTTCGCCCCCATCGATGCCGCCACCGACGGCACCTATCTTGCCCGCGACCTGGTGAACCTGCCGCCGAATGTTCTCTATCCGGAATCCTTTGCGGAGCGGATCAAGGAACTCTCGGCGCTCGGCCTCGAAGTTGAAGTGCTGGGCGAAAAGCAGATGGCCAAGCTCGGCATGGGCGCGCTGCTCGGCGTCGGCCAGGGCTCGGTAAAGGAAAGCCAGCTCGCCATCATGAAATGGAATGGCGGCAAGCCGGGCGATGATCCGGTCATCCTCGTCGGCAAGGGCGTCTGCTTCGATACCGGCGGCATCTCGCTGAAGCCCGGCCTCAACATGGAGAACATGCGCGGCGACATGGGCGGCGCAGCTGCCGTCACCGGCGCGATGCGTGCCCTCGCCCAGCGCAAGGCGAAAGTGAACGTCGTCGGCCTCGTTGGCCTCGTCGAGAACATGCCGGACGGTAACGCCATCCGCCCCGGCGACATCCTCACTTCCGCGTCCGGCCAAACCATCGAAGTGCAGAACACCGACGCCGAAGGCCGCCTCGTTCTCTGTGACGTACTCTGGTACGCGCAGGAGCATTTCAAGCCGAAAGCCATCGTCGACCTCGCCACACTGACCGGCGCGATCGTCATCTCGCTCGGCTTCTGGCATGCGGGCATGTTCACCAACTCCGACGACCTTGCTGACGAGCTGACGAAAGCCGGCCTCGCCGAAAACGAGCGCGTGTGGCGCATGCCGATGGGCCCGGAATATGACAACCTGCTGAAGTCCAAGTTCGCAGACATGCGCAATATCGGCGGCTCGGCAGGTGGCTCGATTTCTGCTGCGCAGTTCCTGAAGCGCTTCATCAAGGACGGCGTGAAGTGGGCCCACCTCGACATCGCCGGTGTCGCCTGGGTCGAAGGTGAGAAAGCTTCCACCGACCCGAGCTGGGCCTCCGGCTACGGCCCGCGCCTGCTCGAGCGCTGGATCCGGGACAATTATGAGTGAGGCCATCCGGCCCGAATGGTGGTTCTACCATCTCTCGCGCACGGCGCTGGAGGTGGCGGCCCCGCCGCTGATGCAGAAATGCCTTGAGGCGGGATGGCGCGTGCTCGCTGTCTCGCCCGACAAGGAGCGGCTGGCGAAACTCGACCAGGCGCTATGGACCTTCGACGACACGTCCTTTCTCCCGCACGGCCAGGCCGAGGCGCCCGGCCTCGACGCTGCGCGCCAGCCTGTGCTCCTGTCTGCGAAGCTCAAGAACGACAATGCCGCCGACGCGCTCGTCCTGATGGACGGTACCGACGCCCCGGTCGAAGCGCCGTTCAGGCGCTGCATGGTGATCTTCGAGGACGGCGACAAGGATACGCGCGCCAGGGCCCGGGAGCAGTTCAAGGCGGCGAAGGACTCAGGGCTGGTAACGCGCTACTTCCAGCAAACCTCCGCAGGCGGATGGAAAGAGGCGGGGGTTTAGGTCTTGCATGGCCCGCCATCCGAAAATTCGGATGTCCCGTTTGCGGGAAATCGGTTGGTCGATCTGGGATCCAATCAGCATGACGGCAGACGGCAGCGATTGGCGGACAGGGGGATTCGCAGATGAGTATGACAACTACCTACTCCGCGCTGCCGGGATGGTTCGCAACGGCGAGCCGTTCACCTTGATCGTGGATTATCTGATTGAAGTCGAGACAGGGCACATGGGGCTTTCGCCAGCGCCAGGCATGCGGTCAAGAGCAGAAGCGGTCGTGCGCGCGATTCAGGAAGATGATCAAATTTGGTCATGAACCAACTGGATATCAAATCTTCTTCACAAACTCCGATTTCAGCCCCATCGCACCTACGCCGTCGATCTTGCAATCGATGTCATGGTCGCCGTCCACGAGGCGAATATTCTTCACCTTCGTGCCACGTTTTACGACCAGCGATGAACCCTTCACCTTCAAGTCTTTGATCACCGTCACCGTGTCACCGTCCGTGAGCGGATTACCGACCGAGTCCTTGACCACTTTCACAGCCACCGGCGGCGCCTGGGTCCACTCATGCCCGCACTCGGGGCAGATCAGTATCGGGCCGTCCTCATAGGTCAGCACGGACTCGCATTCGGGGCAGGGCGGAAGGTCTTTCATGCCATCGGCCTAGGCCGACCCGGGCGCGATGGCAAGGGGGCAGGGCCGCGCCCGGCTATTCCGCCGCCCGGGCCACATCTCGCCGGTAATTGCGGGTCGACATCACCAGGCAAACGATGCTCGCCGCGTTGAGGATGAGGATCAGCTCCAACGCCCGGGCCAGCGGCTGGGCCGCGCCGGCCGCTGTGAAGTGATCCGACAACACGCCCGCAAGCACCGGGCCAAAGCCGATGCCGATAAGCGTCAGGCAGAACAGCATGAAGGCCGACGCAAAAGACCGCATACGGAGCTTCACCAGTTCCTGCGAAGCCGTGTAGGCGACCGAGGCGTAGACGAGGCCGATGAAGCTCGGCACCAGGTTCCAGGCATAGGCCAGCTCCACCGTCGGCGCGCGCAGGAACATCCAGGCGAAGGGCAGGGCGATGCCTGCGCAGATCGCGATGATCAGCGGGCGCCAGCGCATGTCGCGCTTCGAAAGCGTATCGCACACCCGGCCCAGCACGATGGCGCCGATGCTGCCCACCCCGCCGATCAGCACGCCGAGCGGCAGAGACACCTGCCCGGGCGTCAGCCCATAGGAGCGCTGCAGGTGGCTGGAGGTGAACACGAGGAAGGCGTTCGCCGAAACGCAGATCAGCAGGCAACCTGCGAGCAGCCAGAGATATGAAGACTGAGTGAAGATGAAGCGCAGCGTCTCGCCGATGGAAGGGGCCGGGCCGTCATCCGTGCGCTGGTCGGCAAGGCCGCGCACCGGCTCCGGAATGCCGAAGCGAACGATCAGAGCAAGGATCAATCCGGGAATGCCGGCGGCGAAAAAGGCGGCGCGCCAACCCCAGAGTTCGTAGATGTATCCGCCGAGCGCGAAGCCCGCCATGATGCCGAGGCCGATGCCGCCGGTATAAATGCCGAGCGCGGTCGCGCGTTCCTGCGGCGGATAGAGATCCGCGATCATCGAAGTTGCCGGCGGCGTGCCGCCCGCTTCGCCCACGCCGACGCCCATGCGGGCGAGCAGCAACTGCCAGAAATTCTGCGCAATGCCGGAAATGGCGGTCATGCCCGACCAGATGGCGAGCGCCAGCGCAATGATGTTGCGCCGGTTGCCGCGGTCGGCCCACATTGCCACCGGGATGCCCAGCGTCGCATAGAACGCCGCAAAGGCGAGGCCCGACAGCAGGCCCACCTGCGTATCGCCGATTTTCAGGTCCGCCTTGATCGGCTCGATCAGAATGACGAGGATCTGCCGGTCCACATGGTTGAACATGTAAGCTAGCGTCAGCACAGCCAGCACCCAGGCGCGGCCGGAAATCTTCGGGGCAGTTGCGGCCAGTGGCGCGGTGGTCATGTAGCAGTCTCCAACCGGGACAGGAAATCGGTTATGGCGGTGGCCGCTTCCGGCTCGTCGAGGAAAGGTGCGTGGCCAACGCTCGGCACGATCGCAAGGCGCGCATCCGGATGGCGCTTCACCATCAGCTCCGCCGTCGCCTGCGAAAGGATGTCGGAATTCTGCCCGCGCACAACCAGCAGAGGCGCCTTCTTCGTCACGCCGAACACGCGCCACAGGAAAAAGCTGGTCAGCGGGCCGGGTTTCATCTTGCCGAAATTGGCGGCGATGTTCGGATCATAATCCGGCTGCACCTTGCCGTCCGGCGTTTCGCGGTAGGTGCGCCGCGCGATACCCATCCATTGATCGTCCGTATAATGAGGGAAGATCGGTCCGTTGACGGCTTTCACCGCCGCCGCCGCGCTTACCCAGTCAGTCACTGGCGGCATCTTGCCGGCATATCCGGCGATGCGTGCAAGGCCGTCTTTCTCCACCGCCGGGCCGACATCGTTCAGCACGATCCCCACAACCCGTCCGGGCGCGGAACGAATCATCAGGATAGAGATCAGCCCGCCCATCGATGTGCCGATCAGCGCTACCTTTTTCAGGCCCAGCGTATCGATCAGGCGCAGCATGTCCTTCGCATAGACCGGCGGCGCATAGTTCTTGTGATGGGGGTCATAATCTGACTGACCGCGCCCGCGCACATCAACGGAGATGTAACGATACTTGCCTGGCAGGCCGGCAATCATCGCTTCGAAATCCTTGTGGTTGCGCGTCAGCCCATGCAGGCAAAGCACTGTCAGCGGTGCGCTTTCGGGCCCGTAAGATTTCGCAAACAGCTTCAGGCCGTCTTCCGACGTCCAGGTGAACTCCGTACCCTGCATGCGGATCAGCCTCCCGAGCCCCCCGGGCACTGGCGGCCCGTTTCAACACCTGTTGAATATGTGCAGGAAACGCGGCAATGTGCAAGCCGCCGTCGCGGCAGAACATTTCCTGCGGCTTTGACTAGGGGTGGCGCCCGGTCCATATTCGTTAACAGATCAAAGCGAGAGGAAACGCTCCTGAGCGCCAAGAAGAAACTGCCCGCCCCGAAGGCGGATCGCCGCTCTGCCATCCTCGATGCTGCGGAGGCGGAGTTCAGTGCGCACGGGTTTGACGGTGTCACGCTGCGCACCATCGCCAACCGCGCCGGGGTCGATGTCGCGCTGCCGCACTATTATTTCGGATCGAAGGAAAAGCTGTTCGTGGCGGTGTTCGACCGGCGCGCGAAAGTGCTGAACGACCTGCGCGAGGCGGCACTGATTGAAGCCATCGCCGCTGCAAAGCCCGAAGCGCCCACCGTCGAGGCCATCATCCGCGCTTATGTTGAGCCCTTGTTCAAAGGTGAACATCTCAAAGAGCCCGGCTGGAACAGTTACTACGCACTCGTTGCCTATGTGAATAACACGCCCGGCTGGGGTGGCCGTCTGATGACGGAGCATTTCGATCCACTGATCCGCAAATTCCTCGACGCCCTGCGCCTTGCCATGCCGGGCATGAATGAACGCGATCTCTTCTGGGGTTATCACTGCTTTTCCGGCGCACTGACCCTCGGTCTCGCCCAGACAGGCCGTATTGATACACTCTCCAACGGCCTCGTCCGGTCAGATGACCTGGCCGATGCCTGCGAGCATATGGTGCCATTCATCACTGGTGGCTTCGAGGCGGCTCGCCGCGCCTCGCCTGTCGGCAAGCCTGCGGCTAGGTCTGCCCGGGTCAAGAGCTCCGCTCACTGAAGAAACCTCCTGCGCAAGAAAAAGGGGCGGCGTCCACCGAACGCCGCCCCAGTGGGGCTTTCTGGAAGGCCCGGCCTTTGTGGGGCCGGGCCAGGGAGGAAACGCCAGAGGCCCTTAGAAGTTGTAGTCGATCCCGAAGGTGAACGTGCGAGGATCGCCGTAGAAACCGGTCAGCACGCCTTCCAGGCCCAGTGCCGGCGCGCCGGCAGCGTTCAGGAAGTTGTAGCCGGAAACGCGATAGCGCTCGTCCGTCAGGTTCTTGCCGGTCAGCGAGAAGCCCCAGCGGCTGCCGTTCTCTTTCCAGCGGATGCTAAGATCAGCCAGGGTGTAGGCTTCCTGGTCAATCGCGCTCGGGATTTCGAACTGGCTCGAGTCGCCGCGATAGGACGTGAGCTGATTGATCGTCAGACGGCCTTCTTTCAGAAGGATGTTGAACGGCGTGTCATACGTCAGGCGCAGGCTGCCGGTCCATTCCGGCGTATTCTGAACAACGCGCTGATCCGCGAGGTTCGTCGGCACGCCGCCGATGATCGTGATGAATTCGTCATACTCGGCATTGATGTAGCCAACGCTCAGACCGGCACTGAAGAAGTCCGAGTCGTTGAACATCTGCTCGCCGAGCAGGGCCGTGCTTTCGAGTTCCACGCCCCAAAGGGTGGCAGCGCCTGCGTTGGTCGTGACGCCCGCAAAGCTCTCAAAGATGCCGTCGCCGTCAATGTCGACGCCGACCGAACCGGGGATCTGCACGTCCTTGTAGTCCATGTAAAAGCCCGCAATGCTCGTTTGCACGCGGCGATCAAAGGTGTTCGACTTCCAGCCGATTTCGTAGCTGTCGACTTCTTCCGGCTCGAACATCATGAAGGCTTTGACTTCATCTGGCGTAACCGTGCCGCTTTGGTCGAAGTCAGGCGTCAGGCTCGTCTGGCCGCGCGGGTCGAACGAGCCACCCTTGAAGCCCTGCGCATAGGTTGCATACAGCGTGTGGTCTTCCACCGGCTTGTAGGTCAGCGAGACGCGCGGACTGAAATCGTCGAACTTCTCGGAACCGTTGAAGTTCGAAGAGGTCGAGATCGGAACACCGCTGCCGCCGAAGAATTGGGAGAATCCTCCGACATAGTTGCGGCGGATGACGGTCGAGGTGCGTTCGTCTTCGGTGTAGCGGCCGCCGAGAGCGACTGACAGCTTGTCGTTGATGTCGAAGGTGAAGTCCGCAAAGACCGACCAGGTTTCCGTGCCGACTTCGCCGAACGTCTGCGCGGTGAAGCCGGTGAAGGCGGTCGTGCTGTTGATCAGGTTCAGCAGCTGGCCCGTGGTGAACAGGCCGACATCGAACACGGTGTTGGAATTGGCTTCCAGGTAGTACGCCCCGATGATGCCGTTCAGGCGGTCGCCGGAATAGTTGATCTGGAATTCGTTCGAAAGCTGATCATTTGTGTAGATGGCGGGCACGTCGACGTCGACTGCGGGCAGCGAGTCGAAGTCGATGGGCGAGGTGCCTTCATCTTCGCGGTAGGCGAGGATGTTCTTCAGCGTGATGCGGTCATTGACCTCATACTCGGCGACGAGAGAACCGCCTTTTACTTCAACATTCTGCTTCACGACGTCGAGACCGGCGCGCGTGTCATAGACATTGCTCAGCACCGGATACTGGAACGGCGCCGAGAGGTCGGGGATGAGGCGGTGGCCCTGGCGGGCGTTCGACTCGTCGTTCATATAGTCGCCGGCGACGCGGATCTGGAACTTGTCCGTCACGTCCCACTCTGCCGAGAGGCGGTAGGCGGCAACGTCCTTGTTGTAGTTCTCTTCGCCGGTGAACAAGTTGTCGCCGAAGCCGTCGCGCGTGAAGAAGGCGAGGCCGGCGCCCACGCGAACGGTGTCGCCAAGCGGGATGGAGCCGGAAGCGACGATATCGGCCTGGTTGTAGGAGCCGTAAGCGCCGCGCGCCTTGAAGGTGGGCTCATCCGAGAGACCGCGGGTGACATATTTCACCGCGCCGCCAATCGTGTTGCGGCCGTAGAGCGTGCCTTGCGGGCCGCGCAGAACCTCGATGCGCTCGACATCATAGACTTCCAGCACAGCGCCCTGCGGACGGTTGAGGTAAACGTCATCGACATAGATGCCGACACCCGACTCGAAGCCCGAAACCGGGTCCTGCTGGCCGACGCCGCGGATGAAGGCGGAGAGCGTATTGTTGGTGCCGCGCGAGACTTCGAGGGTCACGTTGGGCGAGATCTTGGCGACTTCGTCGAGGGTCTGGACGCCGAGTTCGGCGAGCAGATCGCCGCTGAAGGCAGAGACGGAGAGCGGAACGTCGAGGAGGTTTTCCTCGCGGCGCTGGGCGGTGACGACGACCGTGCCGAGGCGGCGGTCTTCCTGAGCGGCCGGTTCAGCGGCGGCGTCTTCCTGCGCATGGGCCACAACCGGCGTCAGCGCGCTTGCTGCCAATACGGCGAGCATGAATTTATTGAGATTTCCAGCCATTTAGTCCTCCCGTGGCCTGGCGCGGCCTGTTGCTCAACAAGTGTTGAGTTTTTTCAACAGGTGTTGAAATACACGGGACGGGCAAGCTGTCAATCAATTCCGGGGCAATTCCCGGGCGCTGCAAAAATTGCGGCCCGAACCGTTGCATCCGGGCGACAGATCGCGGCCGGAACCTGTTGCAGGCGCGAAGTGAGCCCGCTATAGGCCCGGCAACCCTCCAATCCCCACACATTCAGGAAGCCCCGACAATGGCCGTGCAGCGTA
The DNA here is from genome assembly GCA_003486945.1 of Hyphomonas sp. Lineage (GTDB taxonomy): Bacteria > Pseudomonadota > Alphaproteobacteria > Caulobacterales > Hyphomonadaceae > Hyphomonas. The sequence goes on from DNFL01000060.1 coordinate 13,130, forward strand.
CCTTTTCCATCATCAAGCCGGATGCCACCGAGCGTAACCTGACCGGCGCCATCAACGCCGTCATCGAGAAAGCCGGCCTGCGCATCATCGGCCAGCGCCGCATCCAGATGACCCGCGCCCAGGCCGAGCGTTTCTACGGCGTCCACCGCGAGCGCCCCTTCTTCGGCGAACTGGTCGACTTCATGACCTCCGGCCCGGTCGTCGTTCAGGTGCTCGAAGGCGCTGACGCGGTTGCGAAGTACCGTGAAGTGATGGGCGCCACCAACCCGGCCCAGGCCGCTGACGGCACCATCCGCAAATTGTTCGCCAAATCGATCGGCGAAAACTCGGTGCACGGTTCGGACTCGGCCGAGAACGCCGCCCTCGAGATCGCCCAGTTCTTCTCGGACGCCGACATCGCTGGCTGATAGGCGCTTTCGGGTTTCAGAATACAAGCACCCCGGCCGTCTGACCGGGGTGTTTTTTTGTTCGCCGGTATGGGCGGTAGCGCGTGTGGTCGGACGCGGGGGTTGGAGTGTTTGTTTTTTTCGGTGCTGTTCGCGGGCTGGAGCCCGCGGCACCTGCGCGCTTCACTTTGCTCGTGGGGGATCAGGTTTTGAGCGCAGCACCTGCGGCTGGACGCGGTGGTGCTAGGCCGGTGAGGTTTGGTTCTGAGCTTTCCTTCTGCCGCTGATACCTGCGAAAGCCGGTATCCAGAGGTTCAGATCGCAACGCCCGAGGGTCTGGACCCTGCCTTCGCAGGGGTCTTCGGAGGGGGAGCGGTCGGGGAGCTGAGTCCGGCTTTCGCCGGGACTGATGACAGGAGGAGAGGCGCGCGCGCCCGCTCTCTTTCGACTTCTCAAGGACGAGCGTCGGAGGGTTCGGGAGCGTATTGTTTGGCCTACGTTTCTTGCTGCGTACGTTGCTGATCGTTCGAGGCGATTCCAGCTTTTTACAGGTTTGGGGCTGGTCTTGCGGCGATGCGGGAATTTGCCTAGAGGGGGCTTACGCGACAGGTGCCCGGTAAAGTCCGGGTGAAAAGGGAAGCCGGTGGGAATCCGGCGCTATGCCCGTAACTGTGAGCGGGGAGCCGTTCGAGCCACAAGCCACTGGGAAACCGGGAAGGCAGCTCGGGGGGGCGATGATCCGCGAAGTCAGGAGACCTGCCTGTTGCCGTCGTTGGCTCGCCGTCCGGGACCAGGCGAGGGGCCGCGGAAGGCATCCTTCCGTTCATGCGACATGTCATGAACCCGCCGCGCAGGGAAATACCCTGGCGGCCTTAGAAGGAGCTGCGGACATGGTCCTCAGACTTGCACTGCTGGGCGCTTCGGCGCTCGTACTCAATTCTTCTTTCTCCAATGCCTTTGCCGATGAGGACACGCGCGTTCTCGGCACAGTCGAAGTCAGCGGGCTGCGGCCGGCGGAACTTGACCGGGTGACGTCTTCGGTTTCCGTGCTGACGCAAGAAGACCTGGCCATTCGCCTGTCGCCGAACCCTGTGGACCAGCTGCGGGCGGTGCCTGGCGTGGCTGTCTCGCGCAATGGCGGCATCGGCGGGCTGACGCAGGTGCGGATGCGCGGGGCGGAAGCAAACCATACGCTCGTGCTGTTCGACGGCATCGAGATTTCCGACCCGATTAATGGCGAGACGGATTTCAGCCTGCTGACGGCGTTGCCGGCGGCTCGGATTGAAGTGCTGCGCGGTGCGGCGTCTTCCATCCACGGATCGGATGCGATCGGCGGGGTGGTTTCGATCTCCGGCGCCGGAGCGGCGGGCTTCAATGCGTTTGCCGAGGCGGGCAGCTTTGGCACTGTGCGCGGACAGGTTGGCTGGCGCGGCGAGACGCTGGGCGTGGCGGTTTCCGGATTCACGACGGACGGGGTGGATACGTCCGGCCTCAGCGGCGAGAAGGACGGATCGCAGGCGCTATCGGCACTTGCCAGCGGGAAAATTGATCTGGGTACGGACTGGTCGCTGAACCTTGTCGGCCTCGTGCGCAGCACGGAGGCGGATTACGATTCGGATTCGGATTTCGACGGGCGGCTGAACAATACCGAGCATAGCACCCAGGCCGATCAGTGGCTGGCCGGGGCGGCGCTGACAGGTTCGTTCGGCGGGCTGGACCATGTGTTCCGTGCGAGCTTCAACGAAGTCGACCGCGACAATTTCAATGCCGGCGTGAAGACGGATGATGCCAAGGGCAAGCGGACGAAAGTGAGTTGGTCGCCGGGCTATACGGCGGGCGCGCATGCGCTGACGGGGCTCGTGGATTTCGAGCGGGAGAGCTATGATCGTTCGGACGCGCAGTATGGCGGCCTGACGGACGTGTCCGAGACGTTTGAGTCGCTGGGTTTTGCGGGCGAGTATCGCTATTCGGCCGGGGCGTTCGATCTGGCGGCTTCGGCGCGCCATGACGACAATATGGGTGACTTCGACGATGCCACGACCTGGCGTGTCGGCGCGGGCTATGCGTTCGAAGAAATTGGCGGGCGCGTGCGCGCGTCGGTGGGCACGGGCGTGAAGAACCCGACGATGACGGAGCTCTATGGCTTCTTCGTCGGCAGTTTCATTGGCAATCCGGACCTGAAGCCGGAAGAGTCCGAAAGCTGGGAGATTGGCTGGGAGCAGGCGCTCGGCGTGTTTGAATGGTCGGCGACGTATTTTGACGCGAACCTGAAGAACGAGATATTCACCGCGTTCAATCCGGACTTCACGTCGACGGCGCGTAACCGCTCTGCGAAGAGTGAGCGCAGCGGCGTGGAGCTGGCGGCGCGGTGGCAGGCGGCGGAGAATTTCGCGCTGTCCGGGCAGGCGACCTTCTTTGACTCGCAGGATTTCGGCGGGGCGGATGAGGTGCGTGTGCCGGAGACGACGGCGTCGCTTGCGGCGGACTGGCGGGTCAATCCGGATGGTTTCCGGATCGGGGCGGCGCTCGACTATGTCGGTGAGCAGGGCGATTTCAATTTCGGCCCGTTCCCGGCGCAGGCGGTTTCGCTGGATGCGTATACGCTGGTGTCGTTGACGGCGGAATATCCGGTCACGGAGCGTCTTGCGATCACGCTGCGCGGCGAGAACGTCTTCGATGAGGAGGTTGCCGACGTGTTCGGCTATCGCAATACGGGCGCCGGCGTATTTGTCGGACTGAAGCTGCGGTGAGGCAGGCGCTGGCCGCCTTTGCCCTGATGGGGCTTGCCGGTTTCGCTGCGGCGGAGCCGGTGAGGCCTACGGTCGTGTCGTTGGACTACTGCGCGGACCAGTATGTGCTGGCCCTCGCCGACCGGGAACAGATACTGGCCGTGTCGAAGGATGCGGAACGGATGTTCAGTCTGTTGAGGGACAAGGCGGTCGGAATTCCGAAGGTGCGCGCGGCGGCAGAGGATGTCGTCGCGCTCGCCCCGGATGTGGTGGTGCGCAGCTGGGGCGGCGATGCGCGCGCGCTTGCGCTGTATGAGCGGTTTGGCATCCGGACGGTTCAGATCGGGTATGCCGAAGATGTGGAAGGCACGGGCCAGTTGCTGCGTGATGTGGCGGCGGAGCTGGGGCAGGGCGTGCGAGCTGAAGCGATGCTTGCGGCGCGGCCAGCGGCGCGTGCGGCGACGGGCGAGCGGGCGCTGTATGTGACGCCGGGTGGTGTGAGCGCGGGACGAGACACGATGATCGATTCGATCATGGCGTGGGCGGGCCTTTCGAATGCGAATACGGGCGCGGGCTGGACAGGCCTGCCGCTGGACCGGCTGGTGATGGAGCCGCCCGGTCTGATCCTTGCGGCTTTCTTCGGGTTTGATGATGATGCGACGGACAGATGGTCCGTGTCGCGCCATCCGGTGATGCACCAGCTGTTGGAGGGCGCGCGGGTGGTGGATTTGGACGAGGCGCGGGTGTCGTGTTCGGGCTGGTTCGTGGCGGATGAGGCGGCGGCGATCGCGGCGGCGCTGGAGGTGGAACGGTGAGCCGGGTGAACGTGATCCTGGCGGTGATGGCGGCGGTGTTGTTTGCACTGTCGGCGCTGGTGGGCACGGCGCCCTTGCCGGTGGACGAGACGCTGGCGGCGCTGTTCGGGCAGGGCGATGACCGTGTACGGACGATTGTGTGGGAGCTGAGGCTGCCGCGTGCGGCGGCGGCGTTTGCGGTGGGCGCGGCGCTGGGGCTGTCAGGCGCGGGGATGCAGGGGCTGTTGCAGAACCCGCTGGCGGAGCCGGGCGTGCTGGGTGTGTCCGCATTTTCGGCGCTGGGCGCGGTGGTGGCGATTTTCTTCGGCTTTTCGGCGGTCAGTAGCCTTGCGGTGCCGGTAGCGGCGATACTGGGCGCGGGGCTGGCGGCGGGGCTGCTGGCGCTGGCGGCGATGAGGGGCGCGCGGAGCGTGACCTTGTTGCTGATCGGGATCGGCATTTCGAGTGTGGCAGGGGCGTTGATGTCGCTGGCGCTGAACCTTGCGCCGAACCCTTACAGTCTGTCGGACCTTGTGAACTGGATGATGGGATCGGTGGCGAACCGGTCTTGGGCGGACATGGCCTTTGGCGCGCCGTGGTGGATTGCCGGGGCGGCGCTGGTGTTGCTGGCGGGGCCGGGGCTGCGCGCGTTGAGCCTGGGCGATGAGACGGCGGCGAGCCTGGGCGCGGACCCGAAGATCC
>DNFL01000349.1:0-189 GCA_003486945.1 Hyphomonas sp.
CCAACAAGTGCAGGAGCAGGCCGTGGCGGAAATTTCGATCCTTGAACTCGGCCGGGTACGGGAGGGGTTTACGCGGGCCGATGCTCTGAACGAGGCCCGTCGGCTGGCGCAGCATGCCGAGACGCTGGGCTACAAGCGGTTCTGGGTAGCCGAGCATCACAACATGGCGGCGGTGACGACGGCGGCGAC